>DATBCR010000789.1:0-14224 GCA_036270375.1 Pseudonocardiaceae bacterium
CGAGCCCGCACGGGCGGACGGCGGTTTCGGACTGATCGCGATGCGGCAGCGGATCGAGGGCCTCGCGGGCCGGTTGCTCGTCGAGTCGGAACCTGGTGGCGGCACGGGCATCTCGGCGTGCGTCCCGGCGGTACCCGTGGAGGCGAACGCATGAAACCGATCTCGCTGCTGATCGTGGACGATCATCCCGTCGTGCGGGACGGCCTGAGCAGCCTGTTCGCCCGTGACCCCGGCTTCGCGGTACTCGGCGAGGCCGCCGACGGCGCCGAGGCGGTCCGGCTGGCCGGGGAACTGCGGCCGGACGTGATCCTGATGGACCTGCGCATGCCCGGCATGGACGGCGTGACCGCGATAACCCAGCTGACACAACAGGGTACGACGGCCCGCGTACTGGTCCTGACCACCTACGACACCGACAGCCACGTACTCCCGGCAATCGAGGCCGGCGCCACCGGCTACCTACTGAAGGACGCCCCCCGCGACGAACTGCTCCGCGCCGTCCGGGCAGCCGCGAACGGTGAGGCGGTGCTCTCGCCGTCGGTCGCGGCCCGCCTGATGAGCCGGGTCCGCGCCCCCGGCACGGGACCACTGAGCCAGCGCGAACTCGAAGTCCTCGAACTGGTCGCGACCGGCAACACCAACCGGGAGGCCGCGGCCCGGCTGTTCATCACAGAAGCGACCGTCAAGACCCACCTGCTCAACATCTACGGCAAGCTCGGCGTCAGCGACCGCGCGGCCGCCGTCGCCGAGGCCTACAACCGAGGTCTGCTCACACCAAGTACATGATCACGGCCGCCAGATTCCGCCACCCGCCGGCCGGCGGTGGCCGATCGCGCGGTACGTCGCGTCGACAAGTGCCTGTCCACGCTCGTTGACACCGATGCCCGGGCCCTGCTGGTTCATCGCGTAGCCGAAGGAAAGCCGCGCGCCCGGGTCGGCGAAACCGAGCGAGCCACCGAACCCGACGTGCCCGAACGCGCCCTCCGACAACAGGATCCCCTCCTGGTCGGCCAGCGGCAGGTACCGGTTGTCGACGGACTTCACGAAACCGAGCGCGAACCGGGTCGGTACGCCGATCACGGCGTCAACGCCGGACGCCGAGCTGACCGCCGACATCACCGCGATCTGGTCCTCCCCAACGATTCGCACCCCGCCCACCGCGCCACCGACGGCCAGCGGCCGGTACATCCCGGCGAGCCCGGCGGCATTCGTCATACCGCCCATCGCGCCCAGATCGGCGGCATGCGCGGCCCGCGAATCCGACTCGCCGGGCAGCATGTAGCCGCCGTTGTTGAACACGACGAGCCCGGCGACGGACGCGGGATCGGTTACCGCGGCGACGGTGAAACTGGGCACCAGCACGCCGGGCGCGGTCAGGTCGGCCGGAATCGTCGGCGACACCCGGGGTTCGTGCTCGGCGGGCAGGCCGAGCCAGAAGTCCAACCCGAGCGGTTCGGCCACCTCGTGCCGGAAGAACGCGCCGAGCGACTGCCCGGTCACCCTGCGGATCACTTCGCCGACAAGGAAACCGAACGTGAGGGCGTGGTAGCCGTTGCGGGTGCCGGGGCGCCAGAACGGGTCCTGGCCGGCGAGCGTGTCGACCATCGTGTCCCAGTCGTAGAACGCCCCGCTGGCAAGCGGATCGCGCACGGCGGGCAGGCCGGCCTGGTGGTTGAGCAGGTGCCGGACGAGCACGCCGTCCTTGCCGGCCTTGCCGAACTCCGGCCAGTACCGGACAACCGGCGCGTTCAGGTCCAGTTCGCCACGGTCGGCGAGTATGTGCGCACACAGCGCGGTCGCGCCCTTCGTGCACGACCACACGTGCACCAGCGTGTCCCGCTGCCAGGTCCGGCCGGTCGACGGATCGGCGAGGCCGCCCCACAGGTCCACCACCGTCGAGCCGTCGACCGTGACGTGGACGGACGCGCCGACCTCGCCGCGCTCGGCGAGATTGCGCTCGAACTGCGCCCGCACCTCGGCGAACGCGGGTACGCACGTGCCCTTGACCGGCATGTCTGCCTCCTTCTCGCCCCTTGCGCCATCGCACCACCGATTGCCGTGCCGTGGTGAGTCGTGTTTCCTCAACGTGTTACGGGAGGTGCGATCATCGCTGGTGGACGGGTCGTGGTCGGGCGCGCGGACGAGTTGCGGCTTGTCGTCGAGTCGATCACGCGGGTACACGGCGACGGCCTGGTCACCGTCGTCGTCACCGGCGAACCGGGCATCGGGAAGTCCGCGCTGCTGGCCGAGATCGTCGAGCACGCGGCCGGGCTGCGGTGGCGCACGTGCCGCATCGCCGGTGACGACCTGTTGCGGCGCGTGCCGTACGCGGCTCTGGCGACGGCGGTGCGCGGGCTGGCCGGCGGGATCGACAACAGCTATGCCGAGCGCTGCCGCCAGGAGGCCGTCGCCGCTTTGGACGTCCTGGACGCCACCGCCGAGTCCGGGAGCTGGATCGGGCGCGCGTGCGAGGCGCTGACCAGGCTGTTGACCGCCCTGTGCGCGCTCGGCCCGCTGCTACTCGCGATCGACGACGTCGACCGGCTGGACGACGACTCGCTGGCGTTGCTCGCCGCATCGCTGCGCCGCCTGTCGGACGCGCCGATCGGAGTGGTCGCCACTCGTCGTCCCGGCTCGCTCCAGCTGTCGCACACGGATGTCGTCCACGTCGAGTTGCGGCCGTTGTCCGACAGGGCAATCAGCGCCGTGGTAGCCCGAACTCTCGGGTCGGCCGCCGACGACGAGCTGTCCCAGGAGATCGGCCGGCGGGCGGACGGCAATCCGTTCTTCGCGGCCGAGATCGCCAAGTCGTTGGTGGAACAGGGTTTCGTCGCCATTACGGACGGGGTGGCGCGGTTGGCGGCGCCGGCCGACCGCATTCGGCTGACCAGGCGGGACGCCCTGCTCCGGCGGGTCGCGCCGACGGCACCGGACGAACTCGCGGTGGCGCGGGCATTGTCGGTGTTCGGCGGCCTCCATCTGGACCAGATCCCGTTGCTGGCACAGGTGACGTCGCTCCCGGTGGCGGCCGTGGCGACCGCGTTCGACGCGCTGCTGGCCGAAACCGTACTCGTCGAGGGCGCCGACGGCGGGTACCGCTTCGCGCACGCGTTGCTCGCCGAGGCCCTGTACGCCGAGATCGGGCCGGCGCGTCGGCGATACCTGCACGGCGCCATCGCGCGTGCACAACAGGGCCGGGCGGTGGACGTGCTCCAACTCGCATGGCACGTGGCGGAATCCGCCGAGCCCGGCGACGACGCGGCCGTGGACGTGTTGACAAGGGCGGCCGACCTGACCCGCGCGGCCGCACCGGAACGGGCCGCGGAACTCTACGGCCGGGCGCTGGACCTGTTGCCGCCCAACGGTTCGCGACCGGCGGAGCTGCTGTCGGCGCGCTGCCGCGCACTGGCAAGGGCTTCGTATCCCGACCAGGCCGTGACGGCCGGACTGGCGGCCCTGGCGGAACTTCCGACCGGCAGCACCCGCGATCGGACCGCGACGGCCGTCGTCGCCAGCATGTTCTCGGTGGGACGCCTCGCCGACGCGCTCGAACTGGTGGACACCGAGATCCGGTCCGGCGCGTCGGCGACCCAGCACGCCCAGCGCGCGATGCTGCTCGTGTTCGCCGACCGGGACGACGAGGCTCGGGCCGAGGCGGCGTTGACGGAGACCCTGCCGATGTCGTCGCCGGCCGAGGAAGTCGTGGTGTTCGGCCAGTTGGCGATGCTCACGTCGATGCTGTCCGACCACGAACGCACCACTGGATACGTCAACCGGGCAGTGGGCGCGGGCCGCGCACCCACGCTGGAATTGCAGGCATTGGCGGTCGGCGCGGTGACCGAGGCGTTGGCCGGCCTGGTGCCGGATGCGTTGGCACGCGTGAACAGAGCCGAATCGATTCGCCGGGACAGCGGCGGCGGGTTCTCGGCTGAACTGCTCACCGCCAAGATCGCTGTGAACTGGCTTCACGCCGATTGGGATGTCGCGCTCGCAGATCTCCGCCGTGCCAACGTGGAGCTGGATCACCGGCAGGACCTGCTGTCCGGTGCGGCACGGTCGATCGAACTGGACATCCGGGCGTGGCGGGGCGAACTGGGCTTGGTCGCCCATCTCGTCGAGCCGGCACCGACCGCGCGGAACATGGCGGGCCTGTACGCGCTGGCCAGAACCGATCACCTGATCGCGGCGGGTGATCCGGACGGAGCTGTGCGGGTGGCCGAAGCCGTCGATCCGTTCCGCGTCCCCTACGCCCCGGTTCTGTTGGCCCGGCTCGTCGACCTGCATATGGCCGCCGGTCGGACGGCGGCCGCGCGGCATGCGCTGCACACACTCGTGTCGGTGGCCGGTCACCAGGTGTCGCCGTGGGCGAGAACCGTTGTCCAGCAAGCGATCGGCGTGGCCAATCAGGATCAGAAGGCACTGCGGGCGGCCATCGCCACCGCCGAATCCGGCGGCTTGTTCTTCGACAAAGCCCGCTGCCAGCTCGCGCTCGCCGAACTCGATCCGACAGCCGAATCGGACCTGCTCGAGTCGTACCTCACGTTCCAGCGGATCGGCGCGCACGGCCTGCGTCGCCGGGCCGGCCGTCGGTTGCGTGCGCTGGGCGCCAAGGTCCGCGTGCGCGGTCGACCGGCGGTGGCACTCTCACCTCGGCCGAACTGCGGATCGCGCGTCTCCTGCAGCAGGGTATGCGGAACAGGGAGATCGCCGCCGCGCTGCACTACAGCCCGCGCAGCATCGAGGTCTACCTGTCGCGGATCTACGGAAAGCTGCGTGTGTCGTCACGGCTCGCGCTCGCCCGGATGCTGGACACGATCGACCGCGGCCAGTAGTTGTCGTGGTTTCCACACTGCGGATCGGCCGGCGGCCGTGTTCGATGGAGCCTGTTTTCGATGGATCGGTGGCTGGATGGCGGCCGCCAGACATGGAGGTGCGTGTGCGGGCGGTCCAGATCTCCCGGTTCGGCGGTCCCGAGGTGCTCGATCTCGTCGATCTCGCCGAACCCGCGCCGCGAGCCGAGTACACGCTGGTCAACGTCACGCGGGCCGGCATCAACTACGGCGACACGCACCAGACCGAGAACAGCTACCTCACACCGACCACGCTCCCGGTCGTGCCCGGCGGCGAGGTGGCCGGCACCACGGCGGACGGGCGGCGGGTGGTCGCGCTGCCGGCCACCGGCGGGTACGCGCAGGTCGTGTCGGTGCCGGACCGGTTCGTGTTCGACGTACCCGCCAGCGTGTCCGACGGCCAGGCGCTCGCGCTGCTCGTGCAGGGCGTGACCGCGTGGCACCTGCTGCGCACGTCGACGCACCTCGCGGCCGGCGAGACGGTCGTCGTGCACGCGGCTGCCGGTGGTGTCGGTTCGCTTGCCGTGCAGTTGGCGCGTTCGATGGGTGCCGGGCGGGTCATCGCGACGGCGTCGTCGGCCCAGAAACGGGACCTGGCCGTGGCACTGGGCGCGGATGTCGCCGTCGACCCGGCCGAGGACGGGTTGCGGGACCGGCTGATCGAGGCCAACGACGGGCGCCCGGTGGACATCGTGCTGGAGATGATCGGCGGGCCGGTGTTCCTGGAGTCGCTGCGGGCGCTGGCGCCGTTCGGCCGGCTGGCCACGTTCGGCAACGCGTCCCGGCAGCAGACCGCACCGGTCGACGCCACCCGGCTGATGGCCAGTTCCCGCACGGTGGCCGGTTTCTGGCTCGGGCACTGCTATCGCGAACCGACGATGATCAGCGGCCCGCTGGCCGAACTGGTCGAACTGACGGCTGTCGGCAAGCTGCGGCCGGTGGTTGGCGGCGAGTACCCGATGTCCGAGGCGGCCACCGCGCACCGCGATCTGCTCGGACGCCGGACCGTCGGCAAGCTGATGCTCGATCCGAGCAGGTAGCCGGGTTTCAGATCCCGGGGTGGTGTTCGCCGTGGTGTCGCACGCAGCCGGCCACGATCAGCACGCCGGCCATCGAAATCGTGACCGCGGCCGCCGTCTCGACCGCGACCGAACGGCTGACCAGGGAGGCGATCAGCGTACCGACGGCGGCCAGCGAGCAGAGCACGGTCGCCGCGAACAGCGCCCGGCCGCGCCGCTGACGCCACGTGAACTTGAGGCCCCGCAGCCGCAGCGGCAGGCGCCGCACCGACCGGCGGCGCGGGTCGAGCATTCTGACCAGCGACGCGAGGTAGCGGTCGGTGACGAACTCCTGCTCGGCTTCCGCGAGCACCCGCTGCTCCCACAAGTCCATGCCGGCCCGGTACCCGGTCTTGGCGGCGGCCAAACCTGTCTTTTGGGTTAACTTGAGATGTCCATGCCGATCGCGGTCCCGTCACGGTAGGTTGCGCAGCCGGCACGAGGAGCGGGATGGATCTGGCGGCGTGGAAAGTCGTCGAAGATTCTTCGGCCGATGTGTCGATCCGGTCGACGGCCGTTCGAAGCGTTGGCAGAGGCTGGGACGAACGCCCGGCGCACATCACGAGGAGACACCACCATGCGATACCTGATGACGACCAACGGCGGCGGCAGCGAACCGGACGAGACGTTGTTCGCCGAGATGGCCAAGCTCGTCGAGGAAATGACCAAGACGGGCGTGCTGCTCGCGGCCGGTGGGCTGGACCCGAACGGCACGCACGTCTCATCGTCCGGCGGGAAGATCACCGTGACCGACGGCCCGTACGCCGAGGCGAAAGAGGTGATCGTCAGCTTCGCGCTGGTCGAGGTGCGGACCAAGGAGGAAGCGATCGAGCTGTCGCGGCGCTTCTGGGCGATCGTCGGCGATGGCGAGGGTGACATCCGCCAGGTGTTCGAATAACCGGCGAAACCACCCAACTTGCGCATGAACCCGCGTCGATGCTCTGATCGGCGGCGTGACGGCCCTACAGACACACCGCGCGATCGAGGCGGTCTGGCGGATCGAGTCGGCGCGGATCATCGCCGGTCTCACCCGGATCATGCGCGATGTCGGCGTCGCGGAGGAACTGGCGCAGGACGCGCTGGTCGCCGCGCTGGAACAGTGGCCTGAGTCGGGCGTCCCGGCGAACCCGGGCGCCTGGCTCATGCTGACTGCGAAACACCGTGCGGTGGACCGGATCCGGCGAAACCAGAACCTGGACCGCAAGCACGAACAGCTCGGCCGTGAACTACGGACCGAGCACGAGACGCCGTGGTCGGAAATCGACGACCGGCTCGATGACGAGGTCGGCGATGACCTGCTGCGCCTCATGTTCATCTCGTGCCACCCCGTGCTGGCCACCGAGTCCCGAGTGGCATTGACCCTTCGACTGTTGGGTGGCCTCACCACCGACGAGATCGCGCGGGCGTTCCTCGTGCCGGAACCGACCGTCGCCCAACGGATCGTGCGCGCCAAGAAAACCCTGGCCGCCAAACGGATCCCGTTCGAGGTGCCGCCGGCGGCCGAACGCGCGGCGCGGCTGGCGTCCGTGCTCGAAGTGATCTACCTGGTGTTCAACGAGGGCTACGCGGCCACATCCGGCGACGACTGGATGCGGCCCGCGCTGTGCCAGGAGGCGTTGCGGCTCGGGCGGATACTCGCCGAACTGGCCCCGGCCGAGCCCGAGGTGCACGGACTGGTGGCGCTGATGGAGATCCAGGCGTCCCGGTCAGCGGCCCGGACCGGTCCGTCCGGCGAGCCCATCCCGCTGTTGGCGCAGAACCGAGGGCGGTGGGACCAACTGTTGATCCGGCGGGGTTTCGCGGCGCTGCTGCGGGCCGGTGGCGCGCCCGGACCGTATGCGCTGCAGGCCGCGATCGCCGCGTGCCACGCGAGGGCGCAAACGGCAGAGGACACGGACTGGCCGCGGATCGCGACGCTTTACCTTGCGCTGACGCGTGTCGCGCCGTCGCCGGTGGTGCGGTTGAACCACGCTGTCGCCGTCGCCATGGCCGACGGTCCGGCCGAGGGCCTTGCCCTTGTCGACAAGTTGGCTGGCGAACCCGCGCTGCGCGATTATCACCTTTTGCCCACCGTGCGCGGCGACCTGCTGGCCAGGCTCGGCCGCCAGGACGAGGCCCGTGCCGAGTTCGAACGGGCGGCGGCGCTGGCCCGGAACTCGCGCGAGCGGACCGTGCTGCTCGACCGGGTCGCCGACCTGAGCTGACGGGCGGGTCTGATCCGGATTCGGGTTGTGGTGCTAGGGTTTCCGGCAACCGTGTGGTCCCGCGTCGACCCGGCACGTCAGCTGTACCGACTGTCGGCGGTCGAGAAACTCCACCCGGCGTGCGCGCCCCGTCGGCTTGCCCGATGTCGGGCGCGCGGCAGTCGTCATAGCGGCGCAGCTACCGATCCGAAGGGCTCCGCCAATGGTCAAGTTCGGGTTCCTGAGCAGTTACCCGCCGAGTACGTGCGGGCACGCATCGTTCACCGCCGCCCTGCGGGCCGCGCTGCCGGCCGACGCCGTTGGCGGGGTGGTCGCCGTTGCCGACACCGCCGGTTCGCCCCGACCGCCCGAGGTGGTTGGCGAGTTGGTGGCCGGGTCGGTGGCGAGCTGTCGCAACGCGGCGACCCTGCTCAACCGGGAGGACGTCGCGATCGTCGCGTTCTCCGACGGCGACGGGGTGCCCAGGGTGCTGGAGATGCTGACGGTGCCGGCGGTGGTCGTGTTGCACGACGTGCCGCTGTCGCCAACACACGGCCAGCACGCCGTGTTGCACGGGATCGTCGCCACGGCGGCCGCGGTCGTCGTGCTGAGCGAGGCCGCCCGCGCCCGGCTGGTCGCCGGCTACGGTGCGCGGGCGAACCGGGTGGCGGTCATCCCGCCCGGCGCGCCGGGTTCGTGCGGCGCGAAGACGACACCGCACCGCAACCAGCAGCGGCAGCTCCTGACGTGGGGATTATTGGGGCCGGGCAAGGGAATCGAGTGGGCCATCGACGCGATGGCGCTGCTGGACGACCTGCGCCCCGAGCCGCGCTACGTCATCGCGGGCCGTACCCACCCGGCGGTACATGCCCACGACGGTGACCGGTATCGCGACTCGCTACTGTCACGGGCGCAGCATCTCGGTGTGACGGACCAGATCCGGTTCGACTCGCGGTATCTGGACGCGGCGTCGCTGCGCAGGCTGGTCGCGCACGCCGAGGTGATCGTGCTGCCGTACGACTCGCAGGAGCAGGTCGCGTCCGCCGTCCTGGTCGAGGCGGTCGCGTCGCGCACACCCGTTGTGGCGACACGCTTTCCACACGCCGTCGAACTGCTCGCGAGCGGCTGCGGCATCCTGGTCAACCACCGCGACCCGGTCTCGATCGCCGACGCCGTCCGCCGGATCCTCACCGACCGCACGGCGGCCGCGGGTATGGCGGCGGCGGCCGGGGTCGCGGCACGGGACCTCGGCTGGCCGGACATCGCACGCCGCTACCACGAACTGGCGGCGGGACTTGTCCGCACGACGGTGACACTGGCTAGGTGAGCGCCCGGCGATTGCGTTGCAGCAACGCACGTTCCGCCACGTTCTCCGCCCGCTCGATCGCCGCGTCATACGCCTGTGCCGCCTGCGCCACCAGACCGAGGCGGCGCAGCAGGTCGGCGCGAATCGCGTGGCACAGGTGGTAGTGCGGGAGATCCAGGGCGTCGACGATGACCAGCGCCGCCGCCGGTCCGTCGACCTCGGCGACCGCGACCGCTCGGTGCATTGCCACGATTGGGCTCGGGGTGATCGCCGTCAACTGGTTGTAGAGCTGGAGAATCTGGTGCCAGTCGGTGGCGGCGGCGATCGGCGCGTCGCTGTGTACGGCGTTGATCGCGGCCTGGATCTGGTACGGGCCGGGCTGATCGCGGCGTAGGCAGCGCCGGACGATGTCCTGGCCCTCCGCGATCAGCGCCCGGTCCCAGCGGTCCCGGTCCTGGTCGGCCAGCAGCACCAGGTCGCCGTCCCGCGTGGTGCGGGTGGCCCGGCGTGACTCGATGAGCAGCAGCAATGCCAGCAGCCCCAGCACTTCTGGCTCGTCCGGCATCAGTTCGGCCATCAGCCGGGCGAGCCGGACGGCTTCCGTGCACAGGTCCTCGCGGACGAGCCGGTCACCCGAGGTCGCCGTGTAGCCCTCGTTGAAGATCAGGTAGACCGCTGCCAGCACCGCGCGCAGCCGGCCGGGCAGGTCGGCCTCGTGCGGCACCCGGTACGGGATCCCCGCGTCCCGGATCTTGCCCTTGGCACGCACGATCCGTTGCGCCATCGTCGGTTCCGGCACCAGGAAGGCGTGCGCGATCTCGGCCGTGGTGAGCCCGCCGAGCAGCCGCAGCGTCAGCGCCACCTGAGTGGCGGTGGCGAGGGCCGGGTGACAGCACGTGAAGATCAGGTGCAGCCGGTCGTCCCGCACTGGTCCCTCCTCCGCCGGCTCGTCGTGCGCGTGCACCAGTGCCGCCTGCGCGTGCTTGTCCGCGCGGGAGGCCTCCCTACGCAGGCGGTCGACGGCCCGGTTGCGGGCGGTGGTGATGATCCAGCCGGCCGGGCTCGGCGGCACACCGGTCGACGGCCACCGCCGCACGGCCGCCGCGAACGCGTCCTGCACTGCCTCCTCGGCGATGTCGATGTCGCCGAACACCCGGACGAGAACGGACACCGCGCGCCCGTACTCGGCGTTGAACACCCGCCCGATCTCGGCGTGCGGGGTCAAGCCTCGTCCAGGAACGGCCGCACCTCGATCGGCAACGTGGTCGCCTCGGCCAGCCTGCGGCCCCAGTCGAGGGCCGCATCAAGGTCGGGGGCCCGCACGACGGTGAACCCGCCGAGGTGTTCCTTGCCCTCGGCGAACGGGCCGTCGGTGGTGAGCACGTCGCCGTCCTTGAGCCGCACCACGGTCGCCGTGCTCGGCGCGTGCAGTCCCCCGGCGAACACCCACGCGCCGGCCGCCCGCAAGTCCTGGTTCAGGGTGTCGAGCCGCTTCATTACTTGATCCAGCACGTCCGGCGGCGGAACAGGGCCGTCCGGCTGGTACACGCTGAGCAGATACTGCCTCATATCTATGTCTCCGCCTCCTTTGCCGTGATCCGGCACCGTACCCGGATCTCACCCATTACACGAACGGGCATGGGCCGGATCGACAGGCGCACACGAATGGACGGCCCGACCACCGATAGTCGGGCCGTCCATTGTGGCCGGTCAGCCGAACAGGCCCCGGCTGCGCGGCACCAGAGCGGCCATCACGGCCGCACCGGGAACCGAGAGCTGAGCGGAGACAGACGTGCTCGGGACGTCAGCCCAGCGCCGCAGGTTCGCGGTGATCCGCTGTTGCTGGTCGGCCGGCAGGGACGCGATCAGGGTGATGTGGTCGCCGCCGGGCAGGACGTAGACGGCGGAGTCACGGCTGCCCGGGCCGAGCCGGAACGGCGTCGCACCGTACGGGTCGAGGCTGCCGTAGGTGAAGATCAGGTGCGATCCGTGGTACCGCACCCAGTTGTCGATGTCCGGCATCACCGTCGGGTCGAACGTCATCGGGATCGACGACGGGACGTACACCCGCGCCGACTCCTGGTACGGGTAGCGCAGCAGGCCGTCCTCGACCAGGAACGACTGCGGCTCGACCGGGTAGTCCAGCTGGGTGCCGGCCTGGTAGTAGTACGGCAGGAACGGCCCGTTGCCCTGGTCGCTGATGGACAGCATGCCGCCCGGCGTCGTGCCGCCCGCCGTGTCGAAGAACGCGTACAGGTCGCTCACGGACGCGCCGGCCGGCGGGATCGTCGCGCAGCTCACCGACTCGTGGTTGTAGAACTGCCAGAACACGAACGGCGTCAGGATGATATTGAACTCGTACGCCCGATCCAACGACCCGACCACGTCGAACGTGACACCGGCCGAGGACGCGGCGGACGCCATCATGGCCTCCATCGGCGCCCGCTGTCGCAGCGCATCGACCTGCACCCGCCGCAGGTCCGCCTCGCACCGCGGGGTGCCGTCGTGGTTGATGAAGTTGATGTAGGCGTCGCCGTGGTCGGTGATGTCGTCCGGTGAGCTGATCGCGACCGTGCCGACGTAGTCGTTGGGGTAGAAGCGATCGTGATAGACGGCGGTCATGCCGCCCTTGCTGACGCCGGTGGCCGGCCACGGTGAGCAGCACCGGCACGGAGCCGACCATGGTGCCGTGCTGGGTCGTGCCGTCGGCGAACACCTCGGCCAGCCGCCCTACGCAGACCCACGTGCCGGCGAACAGGTGCCGCTGCTCCCAAGCGAGCACCTCCGGCGCCGTGTACGCCCGCGCGGGCAGCATCCTCGACTCGCCGAACGGCCGGATCACGCTGTCCAGTTCGTCGAATGACAGCGGCGCGGTGGGCCATTGTGTCATATAAATCCCCGTTGCGTCCAAAGTCCGCAGTGCAGAATGCCTGATCACGATGCCTAATATGCGAGCATATTAGCTATGGAGGACGTCGAGAGACAGCGGTTCGAGCCGGCGGTGGCCCGGCCGGCCGGCACGACGCTGCTCGCGGTCGGCATCGTGGCGATCGAGTTCTCGGCGGCCGTGTACACGTTCGTCTCGTCGACGCTGTTACCGATCGTGGCCCAGGATCTGCACGCCCGTGACCACCTCGGTTACCTCCTGGCCGGCTCGACACTCGGCCTGTTCGTCGCCCTGCCACTGGCTGCCCGCATGTTACGTGGCCCCGGTTCGCGGCGGATGCTGACCATCGGACTTTTTGCTTATATCGTCGGTTCCGTCGTGGCCGCGACTTCGCGGTCGGCGCTGGTGTTCGCGGCCGGCCAGTTCGTCGGCGGGCTGGCCAGCGGGGTGCTCGCGGTGTTCGGGATCAGTTCGGTCATCCAGCATCTCGACCGGGCGTTGCGGGTGCGGGTGCTTGCCGCGTCGTCCGCGATGTGGATCGCGCCTGCGCTCGTCGGGCCGCCCGTGACGCTGGCGCTGGCGAACGCGTTCGGGTGGCGCTGGGCGCTGCTGTTACCCGTGCCCATCGTCGTGGTGGGGCGATTGCTCGTGATCCGGGCCGCCCGACCCGACGAGCCGGACGACAGCCAGCGTCGACCGGTCGGGCGAACACTGCTGATACCGCTCGGGGTCGCGGCCCTCGTGCTGACGGGCGGGCATGGCGCGTGGTGGCCGGTGTCGGTGCTGGGCACGGTGACTGCGGCGGTCGGCGTCGCGACGATCATGCCGAGGGGGACCGCGGGGCTGCGCCATGGCACACCGGCCGCGCTCGGCGCGCTGCTTCTTTTTGCCACCGGGTATTTCGGCGCCGACAGTCTCATCACCGTCCTGCTGACCGACGGCTACCGGTCGACCCTGCCGCAGGCCGCGATGGTGCTCAGCGCCGCGCCACTGGCGTGGGCATTGACGAGCCTGCTCGTGCCGCGCCTGACTGAAAGCGGCGGCCGTCCGCCGGCGATCGCCGGGCTGGCGATCGCCGGCTGCGCGATGACCGCGCTGGCCGTCACACCGCTGGCGTCCACCTCGTTCGTGGCGGCGTTGTGCGCGTGGACGGTCGCCGGCATCGGTGTCGGGCTGGCGTATCCGGGGCTCTACATCATCTGCACGTCCGCCGACCACCGCTACGGCCTCGCCGCAGCCGAACTCGCCGCCGCCGTCATCACCGCCGAGGCGTTCGGCGGACTGTTGGGCCGGGCGGGCGGCGGGGCGATCGTGTCGATCAGCGTGGGTGCCGGGTTCTCGCGGACGGACTGTCTTGTCGCGGCCTACGTCGTGTTCGCGCTGTTCATGTTCGGCGCCGCGCTGGCCGCGACCCGATCGGTGTTGGCGCTTACGCGGCCAGCGCCGGTCAACTCGTAGTCGGCCAGCGGGAACCGGTTGGCGCGCCAGCGAATCGGTGATCCCCGCTTCCGCAAACGGATCGCCGCGCACAGCCCGACGAAACCTGCGCCAACGATCACCACCTGGTGGTCCGTCGCGAACCGGGCGTCGTCCCTCATGTGGCGGCCACGCCTCGGCCGTCCGGATGCACCTTAGCCACGTGCCACAGCACCCGGGTCGGCCCGCCGATCACGCCCTGCTCGTGCAGGAACGACCGCAACCGCTCGAAACCGGCCGCGAACGTGGCATGCCGGTGGGTGTTGGTGCGGGCGGCCAGCGTGGCCCGGCGCACGTCCAGCCCGGCCCGCCGGTACATCTCAGGGCGGGCCAGTACGGTCCGCAGCAGCACCGCGCCGATGCCCGCGGTGAGCCGGCACAGCGCGCGCTGCCGCCAGGACGCGGTGGCCAGTCGTCGCGTCAGGTCGTCGCGGGCGAAGCGGATGTGCCGTGCCTCCTCGGTG
>DATBCR010000790.1:0-7359 GCA_036270375.1 Pseudonocardiaceae bacterium
ACCAGCACGCCAGCACCGTGCTCGACGAGGCGGACCACATGGCCCCCTTGGCCGCCGCCAGCCCGAGCAGCGCCAGCACACTGGCGGCGTCGGCCCGCTGGTCGCCGAGTTGGACGGTGACCTGCGCGTCCAGGCCGGCGATCGAGCGGGCCAGCATCGCGGCCGGCCGGGCGTGCAGGCCGACCTCGTTGGCCAGCACCATGTCCGCGCTCGCCACCGGTCCGGCAGTGGGTTCGACAGCAGGTTGCGCCGCGCCGGCCGCCTCCGCCGCCGCGACCACAGTGGACAGATCGGCGCCACCGGCAGCGGCGACCGCGGCGGCCACCGCACCCTCGACCAGCGGCGCCTCGGCGACCACGGCCCGCGTCGGATCGTCCAGCATCTCCACCGCCAGATCCGCCGTCATCCGAGCGCTGCCAAGATCGAACAGCAGCACCACGCCGGCACCCAGATCAGCGTCCGCGAGCGCGGTGCACACGGCGTCGAAATCCGTGCCAAGTCCACCGTCGGCCATCCCGCCCGCGGCCAGCAGCGGCACGCCGGGTGCCATCTGTGCGGCCAGTTCGACAACGCCCGCCGCGAGCTTGGCACTGTGCGAAACGATCACCAAGCCGACCGTCATGAAGCCCGGGATCCGTTGCCAGCAGCGGAATCCGCGAGCGCCCGCAGCAGCAGCGACGTGGAGCGGGCACCCGGATCGAGGTGTCGGCACTGCGTTCGCCGAGATACGACGCCCGGCCCTTCCGCGCCACCAGTGGCACGGTCGCCGCCGCGCCCTCCTCGGCCGCGTCGGCCGCCGCCGTCAGCACGCCCAGGATGTCGGCGCCGTTCTCCATCGCCTTCTGCGCCGCCTCGACGGCCGGTGTCAGCGCGTCCACCATGGTCTTGTCGCCCGGCTCGGCCTTGCCCCGCGCGACCACCCCGCCGAGCGCGGCCCGCAGCGCGGCGACCGTGGCCGTCGGGGTGAGTTCGTCGATGTCGCCGAGGGCGGTCGCGGCACGCAGGCACGCCGTGCCGTACAGCGGACCCGCCGCGCCGCCGACCGTGGAGATCAGCGTGGTGGCAAGGAGTTTCACCACCGCGCCCGGCGTCGCGGGGGCCGCCCTCGTCACCGCGACCACGAAGGTCTGGAAGCCGCGCTGCATGTTCTCGCCGTGGTCACCGTCACCGATCACCCGGTCGAGTTCGACCAATTCGTCCCGGTGCGCCACCACCACATCGGCCGCGGCGGTCAGTGCCGCGATGACCCCTTCGGTCCGGCAGTCCATCACACCCCCCAGCGCAGCGCCGCCGTGTGCACCGGCGCGTCCCACAGTTCGGTCAGTTCGTCGTCAAGGCGGAGCACGGTCAGGCTCATGCCCTGCATTTCCAGACTGGTGATGTACGGGCCGACCAGCCGCCGAGCCACCGTGATGCCGCGCTCGGCGAGCAGCCGTTCGGCGATACCGTGCGCGAGATACAGCTCGACAAGCGGGGTGGCGCCCATCGAGTTGGTGAACAGCAGCACCCGGTCACCGGCGACGAACGGCAGGTCGGACAGCACGGCGTCGGCCAGCCGGGCCACGATCCCCTCGGCCGACTCCAGCGGCACCCGTTCCCGGCCGGGCTCGCCGTGGATGCCGATGCCGACCTCCATCTCGTCGTCGGCGAGGTCGAAACTGGGCTTCCCGACGTGCGGCACGGTCGGCGCGGTCAGTGCCATCCCCATCGTCCGCACGGTCGCGATCACCTGGCTGGCAAGGCGTTCCACGGTGTCCAGGTCGGCGCCGCGCTCCGCGGCCGCGCCGACGATCTTCTCCAGCAGCACCGTGCCGCCGACGCCACGCCGGCCCGCGGTGTAGGTGGAGTCCTTCACGGCAACGTCGTCGTCGATCACGACCGTGCGCACCGTGGTGCCGTCGGCCTCGGCGAGTTCCGCCGCGGTCTCGAAGTTCAGCACGTCACCGGTGTAGTTCTTGACGATCAGCAGCACGCCCGCACCGCCATCGACCCGCTGTATCGCGGCCTGGATCGCGTCCGGCGTCGGCGACGTGAACACGGCGCCGGGCACCGCGGCGTCCAGCATGCCGGGGCCGACGAAGCCGCCGTGCAGTGGTTCATGCCCGGAACCGCCGCCGGACACGACGCCCACCTTGCCGCTGACCGGCGCGTCCGCCCTGGTCACGACGGCCGGGTCGGTGGTGATCCGCAGCAGGTCGGGGTGGGCGGCCGCCATACCGCGCAGCGAGTCGACCACCACGGTCGACGGGTCGTTGATGATCTTCTTCATCGCAGCGCCTCCGGTGGCCGAATCCACAGTGATCCGATCCTTTCCCTTTCTACACCCGGATACCGCCGGCTCAACGTCCGTAACGCATCCGGACCAGCCGCGACAGCCGCCGCACGGTACGTCCGCCGCGCGCGAACGACATCGCCCGCAGCAGCGGACGGAACCGTTGTCGTGTCACCGATTGGACCCTGGTGAACTCGCGAAGGCCGTCCGCACCGTGGATCCGGCCGAAACCGGACTCGCCGGACCCGCCGAACGGCAGCGCCGGCACGGCGGCGAAGGACAGCACCGAGTTGATCGACACCATGCCCGCGCGCATGGCACCCGCGAGTTCCGGGCCGCGCGCCTTGGCGAACACGGCGGCACCGAGCGCGTAGTGGCCGGCGTTGGCCAGTTCGACCGCCTCGTCCGCGTCCCGGACCCGGTTGATCACGATGATCGGGCCGAACGTCTCGTCCGTGACGGCGATCGAGTCCTCAGGCACGTCGACGAGCACCACGGGTTCGACGAACGGCGGGCGTACCGAGTCCAGCCCACCGACCACGGCCTTACCACCCTTGGCCAGGGCGTCCTCGATGTGCGACCGGACCACGTCGACCTGCGACGGCATCGTCATCGGCCCGAGATCGGCGCCCGCGTGCGAGCCGGTGCGCAGCGTGCGGGCCCGGTCGGCGACCTGCTCGACGAACTCGTCGGCGAGCGAATCGACGACGTAGACCCGCTCGACCCCGGCACACGTCTGGCCGGCGTTGGCCATCGCGCCCCAGACCGCGGCGTCCGCGGCGGCGTCGAGGTCGGCGTCGGTGTCCACGATCAGCGCGTCCTTGCCGCCGCACTCCATCAGCACCGGGATGAGGGATTCGGCGCACGCGGCCATCACCCGCCGGCCGGTCGCGGCCGAGCCCGTGAACGCGAGTTTGTCCACTCCGGACCGACAGAGCGCGGCACCGGTCTCCCCCGGCCCGGTGACCACGGACAGCACCGGGTGCTCGGGCACGACCTCGGCGAACGTGTCCGCCAGCCAGGTGCCGACGCCGGGCGTGTACTCGCTCGGCTTGAACACCACGGTGTTGCCGGCCGCGAGGGCGTAGGCAATCGAACCCATCGGCGTGAACACCGGGTAGTTCCACGGCCCGATCACGCCGACGACACCCAACGGCTTGTACTCGACGGTGGCGACCTGGTTCAGCATCAGCATGCCGACGCGCACGGCCCGCCTGCGCAGCACGCGGTCGGCGTTGGCGGCGGCCCAGTGCAGATGGTCGATCACCAGCACGAGTTCCAGGCGGGCGTCGTCGGCCGGCTTGCCGGTCTCGGCGGATATCAGCGTGACGAGGTCCTCGACGCGGTGCGCGATCAGCTTCCGCCAGGCGTCGAGGCGTTGCTTGCGACCGTCGAACCCGAGCCCCGCCCACCATCCCGCGGCCTTGCGGGCGTCTGTGACGTGTCTGGCCACGTCAGCCGGGCCGTGCACCGGGTGGCTGCCGACGAACTCGCCGGTCCGCGGATCTGTCGAGTTGAACCTGTGTTGGGGTTCCTCGCTTCCGGTCGGCGTGTCCTCAACAGCCGGCTGTGCCATCGATGCCTCCCAACGCATTGCGGACTCATATGGTTCACACATTGTTGTGGCCACCCGAGGGTACGGGTCCAGCCACGTGCCGTCACCCGGCAGCGAGAGTGCTGTCGGGATCATCCCGCTGGGTTACCCACCCGACACATCGGCGATGTCCCGGCCGGGTGAGACTGGACGGGTGACGAGCCTGCCACCGCTGACGCTGTCCACCGTGCTGGGCGGATGGACGTTCGACGTGCCCACGATCGGGTTGGTCGTGGCGCTCGGCGTCGGCTATGTCGTGGCGGTACGCCGGTATACACGGATGACAGCTGCCAGGTGGCCGAGGTCCCGAAACGTGGCGTTCGGGGCTGGGATCGGGCTGATCGCCGTGATGGGGGTGTCGTTCTTCGGGCGGTACGCCGACGTGCTGTTCTGGGTGCGGGCGGCGCAGGTGATCACACTGCTGATGGTGGCGCCGCTGTGCCTGGCACTGAGTTCCCCGGTCGCGCTGGCGTTGGCCACGTTGCCATCCGGTGAATTCTTGCGGCGCGCGTTGGCCGGCCGGGCCGCGCGGGTGCTGACGTTCCCGGCGACGGCGTCACTCCTGCTGGTGGCGACACCGTGGGTGCTGTACTTCACGGGGTGGTACCCGGCGGTGCTGGACAACACGATCGTGGACCACGTCACCCGGCTGGCGTTGCTGTTGGTGGGGTTCCTGTATTTCTATAGTCGGCTGCAGCTGGACCCGGTGCCGCACAAGTACCCACACCTGATCTCGGTCGTGATCACGTTCGTAGAGGTGATCTTCGACGCGGCACTGGGCCTGGTGCTGTGGCTGAACCCGCACATCGTGGCGGAGGGCTATTACCAGGCCGTCGGCCGCACGTGGGGCCCGAGCCCGCGCACCGACCAGATAGTCGGCGCGGGCGTCCTGTGGCTGGTAGGCGACCTGGCCGGCCTGCCATTCCTGGGCGCCCTACTGCACAGAATGTCCCACGACGACGCGGCCGAAGCCGCCGAAATAGACCGCCACCTCGACGAACAGGAAGCCACAACCACAACCCCACCCACCCGCCTCTGGTGGGAAGACGACCCGGTACTGGCCGAACGCTTCCGCCGTGGCCGCAGTTGACATGGCCGTGTATGTTACTAACATTGATGTTAGTAACATACACGGATGTCGGGTGAACTATGGCTCGTTTCGTCGGCCGGGACAGAGAACTCCGGGTACTGCGAGACGAACTCGCCCGGGTGTCCAGCGCAGCCGATGACGACCGGCCAGGACGCTGCCTCCTGGTGCGAGGCCGTCGCCGGGTCGGCAAGTCGCGCCTGATTGAGACATTCGTCGACCGTTCCGGTGTGCCGTCGCTGTTCTTCACCGCGACCGGAGCGCCCGCCGACGCCGACCTGGACCGGTTCCGGCAGGATGCCAAGGAGTCCTCGCTGCCGGCACGGGACCTGCTCCTCGCGGGGCATCCAGCGGATTGGGGTGACGCCCTGCGCCTACTCGCCGCCGCATTGCCCGACGACGCACCCAGCGTTGTCGTCATCGACGAACTGCCTTACTTGATGGACGAAGGGCAAGCGTTCGAAGGCCTCCTGCAACGTTCCTGGGATCGTTACCTGTCGCGCAAGCCGGTCCTGTTGGTCCTGATCGGTTCGGACCTGTCGATGATGGAGGCGCTCGACAGCTACCAACGACCGTTTCACCAACGCGGCCGCGAAATGGTGATCGGCCCGTTGAATCCGCTCGACCTGGCAACCATGTTGCAACTATCGGCGGACAACGCGTTCGACGCGGCGCTGGTCACCGGTGGCCTCCCGTTGATCTGTACCGACTGGCAGCCTGGCCAACGGCTATGGACCTTTCTCGACCGTTCGCTGAACAATCCCACATCGCCACTGCTCGTTTCGGCCGAGCGCTCGCTGGCGGCCGAATTCCCGGAACACGCTCAGGCCAGTACCGTGCTGTCGGCAATCGGCTCTGGCGAGCGCACATTCTCGAATATCGCAAGGGAGGCCGGCGAAATACCAGCGACCTCGTTGCAACGAGCACTGGTCACGTTGACAGACAAACGTATCGTCGTCGGAGATCTGCCCTTGTCGACCAGGCCGTCAAAGGACCGTCGGTACCGCATAGTGGACCCTTATCTGCGCTTCTGGCTGCGTTTCCTGGCTCCGGCCATGGCCGAGATCGAACGTGGCAGAGGCGACCTGACCCTCCAGCGCATTCGGCGCGACTGGACCACGTGGCGAGGTCGGGCCGTCGAGCCCCTGATCCGCGAAGCGCTCGCGCGACGCCTGCCCGATGACGTGCTCCCCGCCGCTCCCGCGATCGGAGGCTACTGGACCCGATCCAATGACGTGGAAATCGACATCGTCGGTGCCGACCGCGCGCCGATCGCCCGCGATCTGCTGTTCGTCGGCTCCATCAAATGGTTGGAGAAATCACCGTTCGACGAACACGATCTCGCTGATCTGCTCAGGCACCGGGCCGCACTCACCACTGAGCCGCTGCCTACGGTCGCCGTATCCCGGAGTGGGGTCGCCTGCCGTGGCCTGCACGCGCAGTACGGCCCGAATGATCTCATCAGCGCCTGGGCGGGCAACACAACGGCGTGATAGCGCGAATTCGGGTCAGAACAGGCGGAATTCGTCTGATTCGATGCCGCGCATGGCGTCGTAGTCGAGGGTTACGCAGCGGATGCCCCGGTCCTCGGCCAGTGTGCGGGCCTGGGGTTTGATCAGTTGGGCCGCGTAGACGCCGCGTACCGGCGCCAGCAGTGGGTCGCGGTTGAGGAGTTCCAGGTAGCGGGTCAATTGTTCGACGCCGTCCCTGCAACTCCCTCTTTGTCAAGATCGTGACACGGGACTGCGGCGCCACCGCAGCGACGCGATCAGCTCACGCGCCTGCGCGTGAGGACAGTGCCGAGTGTTCCGGCTGTAACTATCTGTGGTCGTTCGGCTGCGTTGCCGTGGCGAGACCAGCTGGCTCCGCGAGGATGGAGGATGTCCAGGAAGACCTCGCGACTGCGTGAGGCTGAGAAGACGGTTGCCAAGCGATCTTGGTCGCCAGGTCTCGGCCCAGGTGACAGGCGCCTCGGCAGCTCCTACGCTAGACACAGATGACCAGATCTCGGCGTACGACAGTGGAGGAATTGATGCGAACGCCGCACCGGAAGCGGCCCCGCAAGGATGACCAACTTGTGCCGGGTCCTGAAGTGGACCTTGCCAAGATGGCCGATGACGTGAGTTACATCATCAGTCCAGAGCACAAGGACTACATGACGAGCGCTGGTCCGGGCAGGCTCCGCAGTGATGCGACGGCCTGTCCGCGCGGACTGGACTTCGCTGAGGTCGAAGGATGGCTGAGGGACGCCGTCCGCAAGGGTCACGTAAGCGCTGCCCTCAACGGCGGATATCCGCGATACGCCTGGACGAGGGTCGGCACTCAGGTCTATGAGGCTCGGCTGAGCAACCCCGGACTTGGCCAGTACAAGGGCTACCCGATAAGGGAACATGAAGCCCCGGGGTG
>DATBCR010000791.1:0-5421 GCA_036270375.1 Pseudonocardiaceae bacterium
AGCTCGCCGACGTCTTGATCGGCGGGCTGACACCGCCCACAAGGTAGCAAAACACCCGTTGGAGGCCCAGGGCACAGCGGACCCACGGAACAACCGACACCTACGATCGCGTTCACATGACTGACAGCGACCTCGAGGTGGAGGTTCGGGCGTGGCAACGGAAACTGGGGAGATTCGGGACCTGATCGTGGTGGGTTCCGGGCCGGCCGGCTACACCGCCGCAGTCTACGCGGCGCGGGCGCAGCTCGAACCACTTGTGTTCGAGGGTTCCCAGTTCGGCGGCGCACTGATGACCACGACCGAGGTGGAGAACTTTCCCGGGTTCACCGAGGCGATCATGGGCCCGGACCTGATGGAGCAGATGCGCGGGCAGGCAAGACGGTTCGGCGCGGAACTGCGGCCGTTCGACGTCGAGTCGGTGGACCTGACCGGCCCGGTGAAGTACGTGACCGTCAACGGCACCCGGCACGCGGCGCGGGCGGTCGTGCTGGCGATGGGTGCCGCGGCGCGGTACCTGGAGGTGCCCGGCGAGCAGCGCCTGCTCGGCCACGGCGTGTCCGCGTGTGCCACGTGCGACGGCTTCTTCTTCCGCGACCAGGACGTCGCGGTCATCGGCGGCGGTGACTCGGCGATGGAGGAGGCCACGTTCCTGACCCGCTTCGCGAGCTCGGTGACGATCGTGCACCGCAGGGACGAGTTCCGGGCCTCGCGGATCATGCTCGACCGGGCCCGCGCCAACGACAAGATCCGCTGGCGCACCAACGCCGAACTGGTCTCGGTACTCGGCGAGCACACGGTCGCCGGCATCCAGCTCCGCGACACGGTGACGGGCGAACTGTCCGAACTGCCGGTGACGGGCGTGTTCATGGCGATCGGCCACGACCCCCGCAGCGGCCTGGTGCGCGGCCAGGTGGACCTGGACGAGGACGGCTACGTACGCACCATCGGCCGCACGACACACACCAACCTCGACGGCGTCTTCGCGGCCGGCGACCTTGTCGACCGCACGTACCGCCAGGCGATCACCGCGGCCGGCTCCGGCTGCGCGGCGGCCATCGACGCCGAACGGTGGCTGGCCGAACACGACGACGCGGCCCTGCCCGCGGCAGCCGACATGGCCGTCGGCGTCAACTGACCTGACAACACAACCGACAGGAGAGACCATGGCCGGCAACACCGTGACCGTGACCGACAAGACATTCGCAGACGATGTGCTGACCAGCGACAAGCCGGTACTGGTCGACTTCTGGGCCACGTGGTGCGGCCCGTGCAAGATGGTCGCCCCGATTCTCGAGGAGATCGCGGCCGAGCACCCGGACAAGATCACCGTGGCCAAGCTGGACATCGACGCCAACCCGGCGGTCGCCCGCGACTACAAGATCATGTCGATACCCACGATGATCCTGTTCCAGGGCGGCAAGCCGGTGAAGCAGATCGTCGGCGCCAAGCCCAAGGCGGCACTGCTGAACGACCTCGCCGAGGTGCTCGGCGCCGAGGTGCTCGGCTGATCCGCCGCAGGTCAACCACGTGGGCCCGGATACGCCCCGCTGCCGCCCGGCAGCGGGGCGTATCCCTTGAGTTGACCCGATCTGGTACAGGGCACAATGAGGTGTCACGAACGCCAGTGGCACCCATCGCGCCGGCCAGATCTGGTGCACGAACGCAAGCGAGGGGTACATGCTGGTTCTCCGCCGCGGTGATGTCGGTCCAGCGGTCGTCGAGATCCGGTCCACGCTCGTCGCACTGGAACTGCTGCCGGTGCCGGACGGGTCGGCCAGGGAGACGGTGTTCGACCTCCCGGTGGAGCAGGCGGTTCGAGCGTTCCAACAGCACCGCGGCCTGATCACGGACGGCATCGTCGGCCCGGCCACCTTCCGGGCACTGCGCGACGCCACCTACCGCCTCGGCGGCCGCACCCTCGCCTACCTCGTCTCGGCGCCGATCACCGGCGACGACGTGTTCGCGCTACAGGAACGCCTGCTCGAACTGGGTTACGACGCCGGCCGCCCGGACGGCACGTTCGGCGCCCAGACCGAGGTGGCCCTGCGCAGCTTCCAACGCGACTACGGCATGGTCGTGGACGGCATCTGCGGCCCGGCCACGCTGCGCGCCTTCCGCCAGCTGTCCCCGATGGCCAGAGGCGGCCGCCCGGTCTTCCTTCGTGAACAGGAACGGGTCCGTGAAGCCGGCCCACTGCTTCGAGGGAAGCGCATCGTCATCGACCCCGGCCACGGCGGCCTCGACCGAGGCAGGACGTACGGCGACGTCACCGAGGCCGACCTGATGTGGGACCTGGCCAGACGTCTCGCGGGCCAGATGGTCGCCACCGGCATGGAAGCGCTGGTGACCAGGGGACGCGACAACAGCCCGGCGGAAGCGGAACGGGCGATGTTCGCCAACGAGGCCGGTGCGGACCTGTTCCTGTCGCTGCACGTGGACGCGAACCGTTCCCCCCTGGCGCAGGGCGTCGCGTGCTTCCACTTCGGCACCGGCAACGGCACGACGTCCACGGTCGGCGAGGCACTGGCCGGCCTCATCCAACGCGAACTGGCCGCCCGCACCGGCATGCTCGACTGCCGGACCCATCCCCGCACGTGGGACGGCCTGCGCATGACCCGCTGCCCGGCCGTCCGCATCGAAGTCGGCTACCTGACCAACACCGACGACCGCGAAAAACTGACCGACCCCGCGTTCCGCGACCTGGTGGCCGAACGAATCCTGATAGCGGTGAAACGCCTTTACCTGCTGGGTGAAAACGACCAGCCAACCGGCACATTCACCTTCGAGGACATCCAACGCCACGAACTGGCCAAGGCCGAATAAGTCCCTTTCAGGCCCGAGCGGGAACCGCGGCAACCGGACTGATGGTAATACTCACAGTCCCGAACAACTGCTCCAATGCGGCCTCGACGTCTTCCTTCCAGGACAACGCGGTACGCAACTCCAACCGCAACCGGGGCCATTTCTCATGCGGCCGAACGGTCTTGAACCCCACTGACCGCAAGAAATCGGCCGGTATCACACACATCGAATCCGCATCCGGCGAAGCATCCCCGAAAGCCTCGACCGCTTTCACCCCGCGCCGGGTCAAGTCCTTGGCCACCGCCTGCACCAACGCCCGCCCCAACCCACTCCCAGCGAACTCCGGCAAGATCCGCAGCGATGTCAACAACACGGCGTCCGCACTCACCGGACCAGTGGGAAACGCCACCGACCGAGGTACCGCACTCGGCGGCGCATACAGCGCGTAACCGGCCGGTACCGTATCGAGATACACCACCCGCCCACACGATCCCCACTCCAGCAGCACGCTGGACACCCAGGCTTCCTTCTCGAAGTCCGTCTGCCCGAACTGCTCCGCCTCCTCCCGCAGATGCGGGGCCAGCTCCCAGAACACGCAGTGCCGGCACTTCTTCGGAAGGTGTTCGAGGTTGTCGAGCGTGACACCGACGATGTGTCGGGACACAACACCTCCCAGGACAACGACAACCCATTGGGACAACCCATTGGGACAACCCATTGGTGCCAACCGCATTGATCGAACAGGTGACCGCGACGGACGCGAGCGGATACCGCGTTCATGGTAGGTGCATGTGATCGACGCCGGAAGGTGGCCACCCACACCGACCTGCCAGTTACACTCGTCCGACTTACCCACCGATGCCGACGGCCACGGAGCGCAGCGATGACTGAGTCTGGCAGTCCGCCACCCGCAAGGGCAGGCGCCCGCAGCCTCGACCCACACCTGCGACGCTACGCGGCCCGCACCGCAGGCATGACGGCATCGGAGATCCGCGCCCTGTTCGCCGTCGCCAGCCGGCCAGAGGTGGTGTCCCTTGCCGGCGGGATGCCGAATCTGGCCGCGCTGCCGCTGGAGTCCCTGTCCGCCGAGATCGGTTCCCTGATCGCATCCGACGGCATGGTGGCGCTGCAGTACGGCTCCGCGCACGGCGTACCCACTCTCCGCGAGCAGATCTGCCAGATCATGGCGCTGGAAGGGATCTCCGCCCACCCGGACGACGTCGTGGTGACCGTCGGCTCCCAGATGGGACTCGACCTCGTCACCCGGATCTTCTGCGACCCCGGCGACGTCGTCCTCGCCGAAGGCCCCTCCTACGTGGGCGCACTGGGCTCCTTCACCGCCTACCAGACCCGCGTGGTGCACGTCGCGATGGATGACGCCGGCCTCGTCCCGCAGGCCCTACGCGACGCCCTGACGGCCACTGAGCGCGCCGGTGCCCGCGTCAAGTTCCTCTACACCATCCCCAACTTCCACAACCCGGCCGGCGTGACCATGGCCGTGGCCAGCCGCACCGAGATCCTGGAGATCTGCGCCGCGCACAACGTCCTCGTCATCGAGGACAACCCGTACGGCCTGCTCGGCTTCAACGGCCAGACGTACCCCGCGCTCCGCTCCTACGACCACGACAACGTGGTCTACCTGGGGTCGTTCTCCAAGACGTTCGCGGCCGGCCTCCGGGTCGGCTGGGTCCTCGCACCGCACGCGGTGCGTGAGAAGTTGGTGCTGGCCGCGGAGTCCGCGACGCTCTGCCCACCGACGATCAACCAGCTGATCGTCAGTAGATACCTGTCGACGCACGACTGGCAGGGCCAGATCAAGCTGTTCCAGGAGACCTACCGCGAACGTCGAGACGCCATGTCCGAAGCACTCGCCCAGCACCTGCCGCCAGGCTGTAGCTGGACGACGCCGGACGGCGGCTTCTACTTCTGGGTGACGGTCCCACCCGGCGTCGACACCAAGGCGATGCTCCCGCGGGCGATCACCGCCCGCGTGGCCTACGCATCCGGCACCGGTTTCTACGCCGACGGGTTCGGCAGCCGCCAGATGCGCCTGTCCTTCTGCTACCCAACCCCCGACCGAATCCGGGAAGGCGTCCGCCGGCTGGCCAACGTGCTGTCCGACGAGTTGGAGCTGTACCAGACTTTCGGCTCGGTCGCCCCGCGTGCCGTATCCGGACCGCAGTCGCCATCACCGGACACCGCCTGATCACCGAACTTTCGAGGAGTCATACGCGTGTCCGACGCCTGGGTGGCCGTGCTGTCCGGTGGGCTCTCCCACGAACGTGAGGTGTCCCTGCGCTCCGGCCGGCGCCTGTCCGCCGCGCTCCGGACGTCGGGTCTCACAGTCGACGAGTGGGACGCGGACGCGAACCTGGTGCCCCGCCTGAGTGACAACAGAAGGCCCGACGCGGTGATCGTGGCGCTACACGGCGGCGAGGGCGAAAACGGTGCGGTGCAAAGCATCCTGGAGATGCTGCACATCCCGTACGTCGGCACCGATCCGCGAGCGTGCCGCCGGGCCTGGGACAAGCCGACCGCCAAAGCCGAACTGGCCCGTGCCGGGTTGGCAACCCCCGACTGGATCGTGTTGCCCCACAGCACGTTCCGCGAACTGGGCGC
>DATBCR010000792.1:0-3089 GCA_036270375.1 Pseudonocardiaceae bacterium
CCGTCGGCCCCGGCTACGGCTGGTGGGTCGGCTGGATCTACGGCCTCGCCCTGCTGGTCACCGTGGCCAGCGTGGACACCGGCATCGTCGGCTACCTGACCTCACTGCTGAACAACGTGTTCGGGACTCACTTCGACGGTGCGAGCCACACCACCGTCCTGATCGTCACCGTGGCGATGATCGCGGTCCAGACGATGCTGAACACGTTCGGCGCCAAGGTGATGGGCCGCGTGTCCCGACTCGGCGTCTACGTCGAGACCATCGGCACGTTCGGTGTGGCCATCGCGCTGGCGATCGTCGGCTTCCACCACGGCTTCGGGTTCCTGTTCAGCTCGCAGGCCGCTGAGCACGCAAGCTCGAACCCGCTCGGTGTCGACTTCGGCGGCAACTGGCTGGTCGGCGCGGCGCTGGTCGCGGTGCTGGCGCACGTCTACATCTTCTACGGCTTCGAATCAGCCGGTGACGTGGCCGAGGAGACCAAACAGGCGTCCCGGATGGTGCCGCGCGCGATGCGCTCGTCGCTGCTCTACGGCGGCATCGCGTCGTTCGTGCTGGTCGCCGGGCTGCTGCTGGCCACGCCGAGTTCACAGAAGGGCTACGCGAACGCGATCTCGTTCAACGGCGGCGTGCCGGCCATCCTCGGTCAGCTGCCGTCGTGGGCGCAGAACCTGTTCCTGCTCGTGGTGTGCGTCGCGTTCTTCTCGTGCGGCACGGCGGTGCAGGGCGCCGGGTCCCGGTTGACGTATTCGTACGCCCGCGACAACGCCCTGCCGTTCAGCGCGTGGATCCGCAAGGTGTCGCCGCGCTTCCACTCCCCGGCCAACGCACTGCTGATCGCGGGCGTGATCCCGGTGCTGTTCACGTTGCTGGTCAACGTCAATCCGAGCCACGACGTGCACATCCTGTGGTTCGTGTTCCCGGCCGGCATCAACGCGTTGACGGCACTGGTGTCGTTCGGCGTGTCCGGCATCTACCTGTCGTTCCTGCTCACCGTGATCGGTTCGATGATCGCGCGGGCACGCGGCTGGCAGCCGGCCGGCTCGTTCACGTTGGGCCGCTTCGGTTGGGTGGTCAGCATCCTTGGCGCCGCATATCTCGCCGCGATGCTGATCAACATCGTGTGGCCGTCCGGACTGAGCAGCCCACGTGCGGCACTGTTCAACTACGACTGGATCACGCTGGTCGTCATGCTGGCCCTGCTGGTGATCGGTGGCGTCTATTTCGTACTCGTCCGCCCACACCGAAGGTCAACGATCGTCGTCGCGGAGAAAGAACCAGTGGCGAACAAGTGAGGAGCAGAATGCGCGGATCACTCGTCATCACAGCCATCGCCGTCCTCGCCATCGGTGGCGCGGGCGTCGCGTCAGCGGCCCAGGACGCCCCGACCCACCCGGGCAACAACTTCACGGTCGTCGAACACGCGATCACCGACACCGTCGTCGACACCGGACCGGCCGGCGACAGCCTCGGCGACCTACTGGCGTTCGGCAACCCGATCTTCGACGCCCACAACCACGAGCAGATCGGCAACGACCAGGGTTCCTGCGTCCGCACCAAGGTAGGCGCGGCATGGGAGTGCTCGTGGACCACGATCCTCCCCGGCGGTTCACTCGTCGTGGAGGGGCCGTTCTACGATCACGCCGACTCGGTCCTCGCGATCACCGGCGGCACCGGCAGGTGGGCCACCGCTCGCGGTCAGATGGGCCTGCACGCCCGGGACGCGGCCGGCAGCGCCTACGACTTCAACTTCCAGGTCAACGACAAGTGAGTCCCATGCGAACGGTGCGGAACTTCATCGACGGCCGCCATGTCGACGCGCTCGACGGGCGCACCACCGATCTGGTCAACCCGGCCACCGGCGAGGTATTCGGAACGGCGCCACTGTCCGGGCAGGCGGACGTTGACGCCGCATACCAAGCGGCGTCGACCGCGTTCCAGACATGGCGGGACGCGACCCCGAGCGACCGTCAGCGCGCCCTACTGCGCTTCGCCGACGCGATCGAGGCAACGGCGGAAGACCTGATAGCGGCCGAGTGCGAGAACACCGGCAAGCCGATCGCACTGACCCGCAGCGAGGAGATCCCACCGTCCGCCGACCAGATCCGCTTCTTCGCCGGCGCGGCCCGAATGCTGGAGGGCAGGTCGGCCGGCGAGTACATGGTGGGCCACACGTCCTACGTCCGCCGCGAGCCGGTCGGGGTCGTCGGCCAGGTGACCCCGTGGAACTACCCGATCATGATGGCCATCTGGAAAATCGGCCCGGCGCTGGCGGCCGGCAACACGGTGGTACTCAAGCCGAGCGACACGACGCCGGTATCCACTGTGCTGCTGGCGGAACTGGCCGCCGAGTCATTCCCACCCGGCGTGTTCAACGTGGTGTGCGGCGACCGCGACACCGGCCGCGCCCTTGTCTCCCACCGCACCCCGGCCATGGTGTCGATCACCGGTTCGACAAGAGCCGGCTACGAAGTGGCGGCAGCGGCCGCGAGCGACCTGAAGCGAACCCATCTGGAACTGGGCGGCAAGGCCCCGGTCATCGTGTTCGACGACGCCGACATCGCGTCAGCGGCCGAGAACATCGCGATAGCGGGCTACTTCAACGCGGGCCAGGACTGCACGGCCGCCACCCGAGTACTGGTCGGCCCACGCGTAGCGGCGGACTTCGCAGCGGCCCTGGCCGAACAGGCCGACAACACAAGAACCGGTGCCCCGGACGAGGACGTGTCCTACGGCGCCCTGAACAACGCAAGCCAACTCGACCGTGTTGGCGGCATGATCGCCCGCCTACCGGACCACGCGGAAATCCTGGCCGGCGGCGCACGACAGGGCCACCGTGGCTACTTCTGGCAGCCGACCGTCGTCAACAACCTGCACCAGGACGACGAGGCGATCCAGCAGGAAATCTTCGGCCCGGTAATCACGGTACAGACCTTCACCGACGAAGACGAAGCCATACGAATGGCCAACGACGTCGAATTCGGGCTGGCATCATCGGTATGGACCAAGGACCACGGCCGAGCCATGCGCGTATCCAGAAGACTGGACTTCGGCTGCGTGTGGATCAACACCCACATCCCCATAGTCGCGGA
>DATBCR010000793.1:0-3819 GCA_036270375.1 Pseudonocardiaceae bacterium
CGGTGTCCTCGTCGATGAGGCCGAAGCCAAGATCAGCCGATATCCGGTCCGCGATGATCTCGATGCTCAGCGTTTGGTCGCGCTGGCCCTCGTCGCCGGCATACAGTGCCGAGAACACCTCCGCCCTGGTCAGCTTCTTGCCATAGTTGTTCATACGGTCGAATATGTCTTGGAGAACTTCCGGGTTATCCTGCTTGACCAGATATACCGGAATGGTGAACTCGCGGAGCCGCTTGGTGATCGCGCTCGCTTCGTCTATCCGATCCTGGAACTCCGGGTTGTCGATCTGCCACCGCACCAGACGCTGTAGATCGAAGATCACCGGCAATGGGATCACAGCCGGGTTGGTCCGGTTGGTCTGTGGTACTACGCGGCGTTGGTCCAGGTCGTACGCGAGCGCGAAACGGGGGTCGGTGGCGCCGGCAGGGTGCAGGGCGTTGGCCAGGCTGGTGATTCGCTGCTGACCGTCAACGACCCAGAAAGTGCTGTCGCTCGCGGGCGCGTCAATGATCAGCCGGCCGAGCGTCACCTCCTGCGCGGGGCTGGATCGCACCCACAGCAACAGGTTGCCGATCGGATAGCCCTTCAGGATGCTGTCGAACAGGCGAAGGACATCCTGGCGATCCCAGCGCAGGCCACGCTGGAAATGCGGTACGCGAATCTGGCCGGTCCACGCCCGCTTCGCCAAGTCGTCCAGCACATAGGTAGTCGCGTTGGGCTGCGTGTCAAGCGCCCCGGTCACGGTGGCCTCCGATCGTCCTCCCAACGATCAGCATCGCACGCCACGAACCGGCATCGTGGGACGTGCGCACTCAGTCGTTCAGTGCGATCCGGCTGACCGGGCACGACATGCAGCGCGGGCCGCCTCGGCCGGAACCCAGTTCCGAGCCGGAGATCCGCAGCACCTCGACACCCGCCGCCTCCAGCCGGGCGTTGGTCTCCACGTTGCGTTCGTAGGCGATCACCACGCCCGGTGCCACGGCCAGCGTGTTGTTGCCGTCGTCCCACTGCTCGCGTTCCGCGGTCACCGGGTCGAGGCCGGTGTCGATCACCCGCAGCCGGTCCATGCTCATCGCCTTCGCGGCTGCGGTGAGGAACGGCTCGGGGCCGTCCACCCGCACGCCGCCGTCGTCGTCCGGGCGCAGAGGGTACGCGCACAGCGTCTCGCGCACCGCCGGGTACATCACGAACGCGTCCCGGTCCACCATCGTGCACACGGTGTCCAGGTGCATGCTGGCCCGCTGTTGCGCGATCGGCACGGCGAGCACGGTGTGCGCGAGGCCGTCGGTGAACGCGGACCGCGCCAGTGCCTCCGCGCCGGCCGCCGACGTGCGCTCGCCGACGCCGACCGCGAGCACACCAGGTGCCAGCGCCAGCACGTCACCGCCCTCCACCGGGGCCGAGTGCGCTGCGTACGCGCGGGCGGTCTGCCGGAACCGGGGGTGGTAGGCGTAGATCAGGTCCATGATCGCGGACTCGCGCCTGCGGGCCGGCATGATCAGCGACGACACCGCGACCCGGTCGCCGATCCACACCGACGAGTCGCGGGTGAACAGCAGGTTCGGCAGCGGGTCGATGGCGAAGTCGCGCGGCTGGTGCATCTGCCGGACCAGCGAAGCGCCCTCGGCCACCGGCAGCTCCTCGAACGTCATGCCGGCCATCAGCACCATCGCCAGCGCGTCCGCCGGCACGCCGGACAGGTGCGAGCGCAGCGCGTCCGCAAGGTGCAGGCCAAGGCGCAGCTCGTCCACCGCGACGAACACGCCCGCCGCGTGCGCCCGTGCGTCCCGCAGCGCCTCGACCAGCAGGTCGGCCAGCAACAGCACCTCGACACCGCGCCCGGTCATCAGCGCGGCGAACGTGTCGTGTTCTTCCTGGGCTCGGTCCACCCACGGGATGCCGTCGAACAGGAGCTGGTCGTTGTTGCGCGGGGTGAGTCGCTTGAGCTCCGGGCCGGGCCGGTGCAACAGAACGGTGCGCAGCGGGCCGACCTCGCTGTCGACACGGTGCGGCGCGGTGATGTGCTCGGTCACCTGGCTAGCGTAGCCGCTGGGGCGAAATCCGGTAGAGATCGCCACTGATGGGCTATATAAACACGGATTCGTTAACCATTACAAGATCGGCATGGCGAAATGTTGCGTCAGCGCAGAATGGACAGATGGCTCGCCAGCAGCGCGTAGCCGACGAAGGACACCACATCCAGCAGCGTGTGCGCCACCACCAGCACCCACAGCCGGCCGGTGCGCTGCCACAGCCGGCCGAACACGAGGCCCAGCACCAGGTTCCCGACGAAACCGCCCCAGCCCTGGTACAGGTGGTACGACCCGCGCAGCACGGCCGCCGCCGTCACCGACGCGTTCTCGTGCCAGCCAAGCTGGCGCAGGCGGCTGATCAGGTAGCCGACCACCAGCGTCTCCTCGGCCCACGCGTTGGCGGCGGCCGACAGCACCAGCACCGGGAAGCGCCACCACGTGTCGTTCAGCGTGGTCGGCAGTACGGTCAGGTTCTGGTGCAGCGCCTTGGCCACCACGTACAGCCCGAGGCCCGGAATGCCGATCAGCGCGGCCAGGCCGACACCGCGGCCGATGTCCCCGCTGATCCGGTTCGCGTCCAGTCCGATGCCGGCCAGCTTTGTCCCGGCCCGCCACAGCAGGTACAGGCCGAGCGCGCCCCACGCCAGCAGTTGCACCACGCCCGCCAGTTGCGCGAACAGGTCGAGGAACCCGTTCTTCGCCTGCGGCACGTTGATCGCCACGTGCTGCTGGTTCAGCGGCACCGCTTTCAGGTAGTCGTCCACCAGCGAGATCAGGCTGCGCACGCCGGCAAGGCCGAGCGTGACGGCGAAGACGATCAGCAGTTCGACGCCGATCATGCGCCGCTCCGCCGGGTCGTCGACGAATCGGATACCGGCCGGCGGCTCCGGCAGCAGCCAGGCCCGCACACGATCGCGCACCGGATCATCGTACGGTTGCCGGCATGTCACCCCAGTACGCCCGCAACGACACCGTCGACCGGGACCGGCTGCTCGAGTTCCTGCGCCCACGGCACAACGGCATCCTGGTCACCAGAAGGGCCGACGGCGGGCCACAGCTGTCCCCGGTGTCGTGCGGCGTGGATCCGGCCGGCCGGATCGTGGTGTCCACGTATCCGCGCCGGGCCAAGGTCCGCAACCTGCGCCGCGACCCGCGCGTGTCGATGTGCGTGCTGTCCGACGCATGGAACGACGCGTGGGTGCAGGTGGACGGCACGGCCGAGGTGATCGACCTGCCGGACTCCGTCGAGCCGCTGGTGGAGTACTACCGGGCCATCTCCGGTGCGCACCCGGACTGGGACGAGTACCGGGCCGCGATGGTGCGACAGGGCAAGTCCCTGATCCGGATCACCATCGACCGTTGGGGCCCGATCGCCACCGGCGGCTTCCCGCCCGAACTGGCCGACTGACGGCTGTCACACCCGCGGGCTCAGGAACTGTTGGCGTGATTGAGGAACGGGCAGCCGACCAGGCGGCGCAGTTCGGTGCCGAGCGCGCCGGGGGTGTCCACCGGCTCGGAGAACGCCAGTCGGACGTCGTGGTCGGCGTCCGGTGCCTCCACCCGCAGCCGCAGGCCGAGGCGGTCGAGGCCGAGGGGGCGGACGTGCCCGCCGCGCAGGTGTTCCGGCAGTAGGTGGGTGAGCATGCCGACCACGTCCCGGTGCGCGAGGTCGAGGTGCCGCAACCAGTGGTCCTCGTACGGACAGAACGGATCCGGTGCGCCGGCGGCGAAATCGGCCGGGCGCAGCGATCCAGTGCCCTCGCCGTCGGCCAGCACCAGCGACGCG
>DATBCR010000794.1:0-1723 GCA_036270375.1 Pseudonocardiaceae bacterium
CGTTCTGGGGCTTCGCCCACGCGGCGCTGCTGATCTGTGACGACCTGGCACACAAGGGTTTCTGCGCACGGTTGGGCATGGCGAGATCGGTGGCCGGCTGGGTCAGGTGGCTGACCGGGGCGTGCCCGTGACGCCGGTGCTGGCCGGCCGCCTACAGACCAGACTGCTGCTGTCCGCGACGGTCGGCGGCGTGTGGACGGCGGCGATCACGCCGATCCTGCCGGCACCGGCCGGAACGGCCATCGGCGTCATGTACCGGATGACGTTCGAGAGCCTTGCCCTGATGACCGTGCTCGGACTGGGCTGGGAACTTCTTTACCACCTGCTGCAACAGGTCCGGTGGGACAAGGACTGGCCGACGCTGCTCGGCTTGGTGACGGTCCTCAACGAGGCGATCGCGCTGTGGTTCGTCACCCATGCGCTGTCGGTCATCCCTGGCGCGCCGGACATCGGGTCGCCGTACCTGGCGTTCTTCGCCGTCCATGTCGGCACCACCTGGCTGCTGATCTGGCTGTTCCTGCAAGGTCCGGTGCGGGTGCTGCACCTGCGCTGGCGCTTCGAGGGCGGTCGGGTGCTGGTGCCGGCGCCGGGCCGGCGCGAGCGACGCGACGACTGGCTGGACATCCGGTGGCTGGCCGAACTGCGCTCGCCTCGGGTGCCGTCGGAGCCACCGGCCGCCGACGCGCCGGACGGTGTGGTCGGCATGCCACGGCCGGCGGGCACGACCGCGCCGCTCGTCGAAGGCGTGCTGTGCGCGAACGGCCACTTCGGCAGTGCCAACGCGCGGTACTGCGCGGTCTGCGGGACCGCGACGCCGACATCGGCGACGCCGGGGGTCTGGGGACCGCGGCCACCGCTCGGCGTGCTGATTCTTGCCGACGGCAGTACCCGCGTGTTGGACGGGGACCTTTCGGTGACCGAATCGGCCGGGAGCCTGGCGTTCCATCCGCTCGACGAGCCGTCCGCCGCGCCGACCCTGGCCGAGATCCGGCTGGTCGGCTGGCAGCCCGTGGTGTCCAGCAGCGTGCGGCCGATCTCGCTGGTCCCGCCAACCGGCGGCAAACTGCGGGCCGGGCCGGGCGTGTCGGTGCCGCTGGAGCCGGGCGCCACGGTGCTGCTCGGCGAGCACGCGATCCGTTACGACAGTCCCTACGCGGTCGAGTCCGACGCTGTGGCCGCGATGGCAGGCAAGGAGGGAACACTGGTGGTGCCCGGACGTAGGTCGCCGAGTTCGGAAAACAAACGAACCGCAGCCGCGGTCGCGGGGGTGGTCACGCTGGCCGGGGCAGCCGCCTTCGGCATCCTGAGCGGTGGGTCGCCCGCTGCCAACCATAGGGTGAGCGCGCTGTCAACGCCGCCGGTCGGTGGCACCACGTCGGCGCCGCTGCTGCCGTCGTTCTCGGTACCGGCGTGGACCCTGCCCGGCCGGCCGACCCAGCCGGTTACGGGTCTGCAACCGGTTGTGCTGCCGGGACCGCCGACCGGTCCGGTGCTGCGACTCCCGTCGCTGACGCTCCCGCCGCCACCCGGAACCACCCCGCCGGTCGGGCCGCCGCCGACCTCCGTACCGCCGACGACGGACACTCCGCCGCCCGCACCACCCCCGACCCCACTGCCCACGTCCGACCTGTGCGCCGTGGACCTGTTGGGGATGTTGCAGTGCACGATCGGCGGGCTCGGCGCAGGCGGGTGATGCGATCTCAGCGGCTGATGCGCATGCACG
>DATBCR010000795.1:0-4526 GCA_036270375.1 Pseudonocardiaceae bacterium
TCTGCTAAAAACAGTTCGTGTCCGGGAAAAACACGCCACACGACAACAGCCGGTATTCCGCACGGGAGACCACGCCGTGGCGACGGCTGTCCAGCAGCCTCGTGCACACGACAAGGTGGTTCGTGGTCCGACAGGACGACGTGCTGCGGCCGGACGGCTCAGCCGGCGTGTACGAACGCGTGGATTCCCGAGGCGCGGTAACGGTACTGGCCATCGACGACGACGACCATGTCGCCATCACCCGCCAGTGGATCTACTTACACGAGAACACCCAGTGGCGCCTACCCGGCGGCGGCATCGACGTCGACGACGCGACCCCACTCGACGCGGCCAAACGCGAGTTGGCGGAGGAAACAGGCCTGCGCGCCGGCCGCTGGACGTCGATGGGCCGGATCAACTGCGCGGACAGCCTGACCAACCACGTGGACCACCTGTTCCTGGCCACCGGCCTCACCCAGGGCGAGCCACGCCTCGACGCGTGCGAGGCGGACCTGCGGGTGGTCCGGCTGCCGTTCAGCTACGCGGTCACCCTGGCGATGAACGACCAGGTACCGGACGCCGGCAGCGCACACGCCCTGGTGATGTACGCGGCTCGCCGAGCCGGCATCGGCGCGGGACCAGTGGACGCCGACTACCTGGAGACGGGCTGAGTCGGTCAAGTGGTGGCGCGGGCGTGGGCTACGGCCGCAGCGCCAACCACGCCGACCCGGTCGCCGAGGGTGGCCAGCCTGATGTCAACCGTGGTGGCCGCAGGGCGCATCGCCGAGCCGCGCACCTTGGACCGCACCGGGGCCAGTAGTTGTTCGCCTGTTCGGCTAACTCCGCCGCCCAGTACCACGTACTCCGGCTCGAACAGGTTGACAAGGCCGACCACCGCTGAGCCGAGCAGGTCCGTTGTCTCCCGCCAGATCTCGCCGGCAAGGCGGTCGCCCGCGCCGGCTTCGGCGGCCACCACCTCGGCCGTGATCACCGGTACCGCGCGCAGGGTGGACGGCTGGCCGGCGGCCAGGCGGTCGCGGGCCCGGTCGGCGATCGCGGTGCCGGACACGTAGGCCTCAAGGCAACCCGCGGATCCGCAGTTGCACGGGCGGCCGCCGGGCACCACCACCACGTGCCCAGGCTCGCCACCGTTGCCCGAACTCCCCCGCAACACCGTCCCGCCCGCGACCACGCCACCGCCGACGCCCGTGGAGATGGTCAGGTACACCATGTCCGTGGCGCCGCGCCCGGCACCGAACCGCCATTCGCCCACCGTGGCGGCCGTCGCGTCGTTCTCCACCCACGCCGGCCGGCCGACGGCGTCCGCGACCATCCCGGCCAGCGGTATGTCACGCCAGCCGGTCAGGTTCGGTGGGTCGTACACGATGCCCGTGTGTGCGTTCACCGGCCCGCAGCAGCCGATGCCGACGCCACACAACTCCGCTCGCCGCACGCCCGTGTCCGCCAGCAGTCGGCCCGCCAACCGGCACAGCCGCGCCACCACCCGATCCGGCCCATCGGCCGCGGCCGTCGGCACCGTCGCGAACGCGCGCACCTTGCCGGCCGGGGTGACCAGACCGGCCGCCAGTTTCGTGCCACCGACGTCGAGGCCGAGCGCCAGCGCACCGGGCCGCACCGCTACGGGTGGATCGCTGTGGCCAGGACGCTCGCTCACCCACAGGTCTGTGTTCATCCTCGGACACTCCAGGGACGTCACCGAAACCGGCTCCGACACCTGGATCGAATCCGTCCCGCGAGCATACGGTGGGTGCATGAGCCAGAACGACCCCAACCGGTGAGGCGGCTCGGTGTCGCGCTCGCGCTCGGTTCCGCCGCCGTCGGCGTGGTGCTGAACCTGTTCGGCCGCCGCAACCCGTGGCGTCGCTACCCCTGGTACCTGGCCGGTGTCGCCACCGGCATCGGCGGCACCGAACTCGGCGCCCCGGTGGCCGCGACCCAGGTCCTGGCCGGCGGCCTCGCGATCCGCCTCGGCGCCGGCCGCACCACGCTCGGCAGAGCGGGCCTGACGGTCGCCGCGAGCACGGCGGCGGGCCTCATCGGACTACACCACAAATCCACCAATGCCACCGCGACACTCGACGCGGCGCTGACCGACGCATTCGGCCCGAACGTCGCGGACCGTCCGGCGAAAACGACGAATGTGGTGGCAGCAAAGAACATCCGCTACCACGATCAATCCAGCGAACAAATCCTCGACATCCGCCGTCCACAAGCCACGGTAACTCCCGCCCCCGTGATGATCTACGTCCACGGCAGCTCCTGGATCGGCGGCAGCAGGAGCCAGGGCGCCCACCTGATCACCGAACTCGCCGCACGCGGCTGGATCTGCGTCTCCATCGACTACCGCCTCGGCCCGCGCAACCGCTGGCCGACGTTGATCGTCGACGTCAAACGCGCGATCGCCTGGGTACGCGCCAACATCGCGGCCTACGGCGGCGACCCGTCCTTCATCGCCGTCACCGGCGGCTCCGCCGGCGCCCACCTCGCCGCCCTTGCCGCGCTCTCCCCCAACGACCCGGCATTCCAACCGGGCTTCACCGACGCCGACACCACGATCCAGGCCGCCGCACTGCTCTACGGCGTCTACGACCTGACCGCCCTCAACGACGACGGCCAACCGAGGCTACGAAACTACGTCCGCAAAGTAATGTTCGAAGCCGACCTGGCCGACGACCCGCGAACCTGGCGCGCCGCGTCACCGACGCACCGGCTGAACGAGAACGCCCCACCACTGTTCGTCATACACGGCGACCGCGACGAAATCGTGTCCGTCAACCAGGCTCGCCGCTTCGCGGAGCACGCACGGGACACCACCACCCAACCGTTCGGCTATGCGGAACTCCCCTACGCACACCACGCATTCGACATCATCCGATCACCACGCACGAAGGCGGCGGCCCGGGCGGTAGGCCGATTCCTCGACACCGCCCGGGACCGCCACCTCGACGCGAACAGCGAATAACTACCAGGACCCGTGATCCACGACGAAAGCCAACTCCGGCACGAACGACCGGGCGTCCACGGTCCCCACTCCTGATGCGAGGTCATACCCACGCCGGGCCTTGAATCCGGTCACGGCGAACGTCTGCCCCTCCTGGCTGAACGACACCGTGTTGTCCCCCTGCGTCACGTCCACGATCCCGGACGCGTGCGCCTGCGACATGAAGTACAGCGCCGGATTGATCAGCCCGAGCGAATGCCCGGCCTGCTGCGCCGCCAACGCCACGATGCCGGCGAACAACGGGGTCGCCTCACTCGTGCCGCACGTCGGGAACCATCCGACCGGCTGGCCCGCGAAGCTCTGGAACACGTTCACCGCACCGTTGCAGGCGCCGCTCATCGAGATGTCCGGCACGCCCCGCTGGTTGCCGACCACGTCCGCGACCGGCACCTGGTAGAACGGCCGAGGGAAGATGACCGACTTGCCGCCACCGCCGGCCAGCGCGTTGGGTCCGTTGTCGCCGAAGATGAACTGCTGCGTCGGCACGTCGAACGTGTCGTTCCACACCACGTCGGGCGCGGTGTGGTTGCCGACGGCGTCCAGGCTCAGCTTCGTGCCGCCGACCCCGGTCACCAGCGGGTCGCTGTCCGGCCACGACGTCACCGGGAAGGTGAAGTTGTCCGGCCCGGCGGTGGCGTCCGACGCACCAGAGTCGCCGGACGCGGCCAGCACGGTCACGCCCTTCTGCGCGGCGTCGATGTACGCGCCACGGAGATCGAGCAGCGACTGCTTGGTGGGGAACGTTTCCTCGGTGGCGCTGAAGCTCTGGCTGATCACAGCGGCCATGTGGTTGTCGATGACGAACTTCTCGGCCGTGACGATCTCCGGGAAACCGGTCGTACCATCGTCCTCACTCGTCGGCGTCTCGACGAGCAGGATGTTCACCTTGGGCGCCATGGCATGCGCCCACTCGACGTCCAGGTTGGTCTCGCCGGCCCACCCGGCCCGGTTGCTGCTGCCGTCGTACGGCGGCACCGGTCCGGCCGGCTGGATGATGGTCAGTTTCGGCGCCGGCAGGTCGTACGTCTGGTCGAACACCTTGAGGTCGTGCTCGATGGTTGGTGAGCCGAACGAGTCGACGATGGCGATCGTCTGCCCCTGGCCCTCGGTGCCGGTGGCGAACAACGCCGGCAGGTCGTAGGCCCGCTGGATCTGGGCCGGCCCGTAACAGGCGATCTGGAACTGGGCCTCACACTGCGCCGTGGTCAACGGCGCCGCCGAGGCAGCACCAATGTGGTTGGCGATCGGGTGCAGCTTAACCAGATCGGGTGAGATGACGGCACCGGCGACCGGCACCGCGACACCGGTCGTGGCGAGCCCGGTCGCGGCCATCATGGCCACCAGAACGAGACGAGAAGGGCGCATCGAGAACTCCGCAGGGTCGACGGGCCGACGCCCGGTCGCGTCGCGCCGGCCGACGTTATCACCAGCGGTTACCGCCTGGTCACCCGCCGAACGGACGGAGAACCCGGACAGATCTACTGCCGGGGTGGCGGCTGTGGGACCAGGTCGTAGCGGCCGGCGG
>DATBCR010000796.1:0-7621 GCA_036270375.1 Pseudonocardiaceae bacterium
GCCCCGCACGGCAAGCCACACGCCGATCTCGCGCTGCTGGCCGCGGGCGCCGTCGGCTTGCCGCCCGCGCGCTGCGTCGTGGTGGGCGACGCGGTCGACGACATGCGCATGGCGACCGCGGCCGGCATGGCCGGCTACGGCGTCGACTTCGGTGTCGCCTCCCGAAGTGAACTGGCACAGGCCGGCGCGCGTGCCGTCGTCAGCTCCATCGACCAGCTGGGGGATGTGCTGACACCCCGGCGGCCCCACGTCCACACCGTTTGACCAACCGGGCCGGCAACGGACCGGCGCACACCAGAGGTGACCTGCCATGGTTCCAGTGAGTACCACTCCGACTCCGCGCCACCGCTCGGCGAACGCCGCGCTGGCGATTCTCGCGGTGGCCCAGTTCCTCATCGCGCTCGACTATTCCATCGTCTACATCGCACTCCCCAGCATCGGCGGCGATCTCGCCCTGAGCGACAGTTCCGTGCAGTGGGTGGTCAGCGGCTACGCCGTGTTCTTCGCCGGATTCCTCGTGGTCGGCGGTCGGGCGTCGGACCGTTTCGGGCCACGAACATTGTTCGTCGTGGCGATGGTGTTGTTCGGCGTCGCGTCGCTGGCCGGCGGCCTGGCACCGGGCGCGCCTCTCCTGCTGGCATCCCGTGCGGCCCAGGGCATCGCGGCCGCCGTGCTGCAGCCCGCGGTCATCGCGCTGATCAACACCACGTTCGCCGCAGGCCCGGCGCGCAACAGGGCGCTCTCCGTGTGGGGCACGGTCGGCGCGTCCGGCCTCGCGGCCGGCGTGATCATGGGCGGCCTGCTGACCACCGTCTCCTGGCGCTGGGTGTTCTTCCTCAACCTGCCGCTGACGGTGCTGTGCGCGTCGGCGGCACCGATGCTGCTGCCGAAGGCCGCGTCGGTTGTTCGGCGGCACACCACGCTGAACATGCCGAGCGCGGTGCTGTGCACGGCCATGGTGTTGTCGGCCGCGCTGGCCCTCACCCAGGCGGCCACCAAGGGCTGGACGCATCCGAGCACGCTGGCGGGATTCGGGGCCGCCGTGGTGCTGCTCACCGCGTTCGTCATGCGTGAGCGGCGAAGCCTGCGGCCGCTGGTCGACCCGCTGCTGCGGCGAACGCGGTCCCTGCTGGTGGGATGCGGCGCCACCGCGCTGTACATGGCCAGCGTCGGCAACCAGTTCTTCGTCGTGACGTTGCTGCTGCAGCAGTTGCGCGGATACGGTCCGCTCGCGGCGGGGCTGGCGTTTCTGCCCATGGCGGTCGCGATCGCGGTGGCCAACTCGGTCGCGGCGCGCATCGTGGCCGCACTCGGTGTGCGGCGCACCCTCACCCTGGCGTTCGTCGTCGATGCCGTCGGCCTGCTGCTGCTCGCGATCCAGACCAACGGCGACGACTACGTGCTGAACCTGCTGCCGGGCTTGCTGATCACCGGCTTCGGCCACGGCGTCACCTACGTCTCGATGTTCATCGCGGGCACCGCCGACGTGGACGACCGCAACCAGGGCGTCGGCGGCGCGATGATGACGACGGCCCAGTACATGAGCGGTGCGCTCGGTATCGCGGTCCTCGTTCTGGTGCTCGGCCCGCACCCGGAGGCGAGCAGCTTCGGCTGGGCGTTCACCACGACCGCCGTCGCGGCCGCCGGTGGTGCCGTCCTCGGCTGGTTCGGACTCGCCCGCGGGCCGGTGCGCCAGCCCGCCACCGCCACCGTTGCCGCGGTCGCGGCGGAGGAAACGTCATGACGGAGCACGCTTTGTCCGCGCGGCTCGGGATTCTGGTGATCCACAACGATCCGGTGGTGGAGGCCGAATTGTGGCGGATGGCACCGCCCGGGGTGACCATTCACGCCGCGCGGTTCGAGAGTCCGACCAGCACTGGCGCCGAGTACACCGGCGAGTCGTGGCGCGCGATGATCGACTCACCCGACGTCCACAGAGGACTGGTGCAGCTCGGCCAGCTCGGCCCGTCGGCGATCTGCCTCTGTTTCGGCTCGGCCAGCTTCTTCGGCGGACACGGGTTCGACTCGGGATTCACCGTGGCGGCAACCGAACTGGCCGGCGGCGTCCCGGTCTACACGGCCGCGCAGGCGATCTGCGCGGCACTCGCGGCGACCGGCGTCCGCCGCCCGCTGGTGGTGATGCCACCGTGGTTCACCGCGCCGACCTTCGCGGCCACCCGGAACTATCTGGCGGCGGCGGGATACGGCGTCGCGGGGCTGCTGCGATTCGAACTGGATCGCGCGTGGGACACCGTCCGCCAGCACCAGATCTTCGACCGGGGCGGACGCTTCGAGGTCCGTCCAGACGACGTGTGCCAGCAGGTGGTCGACGGTTTCCCGAGCGACGCGGACGGCGTGTTGATCCCGGGTAGCGGATTCCGTTCGTGGGAGGCGATCGAGCCGATCGAGCGCCTGCTGGACGTGCCGGTCGTGACGTCGAACCAGGCGTGCCTGTGGCGCCTGCTCGACCTCGCCGGCGTCGAACCGGACGTCCCCGGCGCGGGCCGGATCTTCACAGCACGGGCGCGGATCACCTGAACACGTTGGCAGTGAAAGGAATCCCCATGCCGTCCAGTTCATTCGTGGCCGCGTTCTTCGAGATGGCACGGACGCGACCCGACGCGCCCGCGCTGGCTCTGCGGGATCGCGTGATCGACTACGCGGAACTCGCGCGCTTGGTCGAGGCCGCCCAGGCCGCGGTCGACGAACTCGGGATCGCCGACGGTGTCCCGGTCTGTGTTCCGGCACACAAGTCGCCGCAGACCATCGCCCTGATAGTCGCGTGCGTCCGTGCCGGCCGGCAGGTGCTCCTGCCGTCCGCGGGCCTCGGTGCGGTGGCACTGGCCGACATGTGCTCTGCGGTCGGCGTCACGCACGTGCTGGGTGCGATTGCCTGCGATACCAACGCCTTCGAGCTCGCGGCACACACCGTGACGGCCTACGGTCGTGCTGTCCGGCCGGTCGAGCCGGGCCTGCTGCTCACCACGTCCGGATCGACGGGCACACCGAAGACGGTGGTGCTGTCGGCCGAGGGAGTCGACCGGTTTCTGGCCTGGGCGGCCGGGAAGTTCGGCATCGGCGCCGGCGTGCGGGTCCTGAACCACGCGCCGCTGAACTTCGACCTGTGCCTGCTCGACGTGTGGACCTCGTTGTCGGTCGGGGCGTGCGTTGAGCTCGTCGACGCGGACCAGGCTGTCAACGGCACGTATCTCGCGGAACTCTGCGCCCGCCGGGCACCGTCGGTGATTCAGGCGGTGCCGCTGTTCTTCCGGCTGGTGACCGATGCCGCGGCGCGGTCGGGCCAGGTGTGCACCGGCGTGCGCGAGGTGCTGTGCACCGGTGACGCGATGCCGCCCGGCCTGTTGGCACGAGTCGCCGAGACCTTCCCCGGTGCCCGGCTGTGGAACGTCTACGGATGCACGGAAACCAACGACAGCTTCGCGCACGAGATCGCGCCGGCCGACGTCATCGCCGACGGCGCGGTGCCGATCGGCACACCGATCGACGGGGTGGACGCACTCGTGCTCGACGAGTCGGGTGCGCCCGTGACCGGCGCCGGTACCGGCGAACTGCTGGTGGCCACACCGTTTCAGGCCCGAGGGTACTTCGATGACGCGCTCAACCGGGAGAAGTGGCGGGACGGCTACTTCCGTACCGGCGATCTCGTGCGTCGCGACGAAAAAGGACTCGTATTCCTGATCGGACGCCATGACCATGAGGTGAAGGTGCGCGGAGTGCGCACGAACCTGCAGGAGGTCGAGCACGTCGTCCTCGGGCATCCGCAGGTGCTGGAGGCCGCGGTCGTCGCGGTGCCGGACGAGACGGCGGGAAACGTTCTGCACGCGGTGGTGCGCAGGGCACCCGAGTCCGAACTGGACGGTCTAGGCCTTCGTGTGCACTGTGCGGCCGGCCTGCCGAGGACCGCGATCCCCGGCGTGATCGAGATCGTCGATCACGCGCTGCCCCGCACGTCGACCGGCAAGGTGGACCGGAAGTCCGTGCTGCGGCAACGACAAACACATCCCCGAACAACTGGAGGAACGCGATGATCGTGCGGGGCAAATCCGAAGTCACCTGCGTCGAATGGGGGAACGGGCTGAGCTACCGGTTCCTCACCGAAATCGACAACATGGGATTCACCGTGGCCCACACAGTGGTCAAGGCCGGCTCCAAATCCCCGCTGCACTACCGGCGACACCTCGAAGCCTGCTACTGCATCGCCGGATACGGCCAGGTCATCGCCATGGACGGCACCGTCCACGCCATCGAGCCCGGCGTCATCTACGCACTCGACAACCATGACCAGCATTTCCTCGTCGCCGGGCCGCACGAGGACATGGAACTCATCAGCGTCTTCAATCCACCGCTTCAGGGGCACGAACGCCACAGTTTCGACTCCGAGGAATTCTCCCACTACTGAAGGCGGCCGACCATGGTGTGGAACGAGGACCAGCGCGCGCTGCGTGCGGCTGTCGAAGACTTGGGCGAACTGCTCAGCAAGGACCACGTCGAACGGGACGCCCGCGCGGAGTTCGGCGACGACGCGTGGGCGCGCATCCGGGAATCCGGTCTGCTCGGCATGCCGTTCGACACCGAGTGGGGCGGGCTCGGCCTCGACCTCCGCACCACGATGTACGTGCTGGAGGGGCTCGGCTACACATGCCGGGACGGCGGGCTGAACTTCTCCACGTCGACCCACATGGTCAGTGCCGGGGTGCCGCTGCAACGATTCGGATCGCCATCGCTCAAACAGCGCTACCTCCGGCGCGTCTGCGACGGGTCGGTGATCGGCGCGCATGCGATCACCGAGCCGTCCGGCGGGTCGGACGTCATGGCGATGCGTACGTCCGCAGTGCCCAGCGGCGACGACTACGTGCTCAACGGCAGCAAGGCCTTTGTCAGCAACGGTCCCGTGGCCGGCATGTTCGTCGTCTACGCCCGCACGGGCAAACGTGGCAGCCCGGCGGCGATCACGGCGTTCGTGGTCGATCGGGACACGCCCGGCCTGACCGTCGGCAAGCCCGTTGCGAAGATGGGCCTGCGCACATCGCCGCTGTGCGAGCTTTTCTTCGACGACTGCCACGTGCCCGCAGGCAACGTCATCGGCTCGGTCGGCGCGGGTTTCCTGATCCTGGACCATGTGATGAAGTGGGAGATTCTCTGCTCCTTCATCATCAACGTGGGCGAGATGCGGCACCGGTTGGAACGCTGCGTCGACTACGCGCGCTCACGAGTCCAGTTCGGACAGTCGATCGGCTCGTTCCAGTCGGTCGCCAACAAGATCGTCGAGATGAAGATCGCCGTGGAGAGTTCGCGGAAGTGGCTCTACGACACCGCGGCGAAGCTGCAGGACGGCGAGAACGTGACTGTCGACCTCGCCATCGGCAAGCTGATCACCAGCGAGGGCAACGTGAACTCGGCGCTGGCGGCGGTGCAGGTCTTCGGCGGCTACGGATACACGGCTGAGTACGGCCTGGAAAAGGATCTGCGGAACGCGGTCGCCGGCACCATCTATTCCGGCACTTCCGACATCCAGCGACAGCGCATCGCCAGCATGATCGGATTGTGAGGAGAGCAAGCGATGACAACGCGAGCGGCCAGCGAAGAACTGCTTCGCGCCACCGAATTCCTCGACCACGACAACGAGATCGTGCGCGCCTTCGTGCGGAAGGCGTTACCCGACGGGGGCGCGCGCATGACCGACGTCGAGCGTGCCTGCGCCCTCTACTACGCCGTGCGGGACGGCATCCACTACGAGGTCTACGGTGCTGACCTTTCCCGCGCCGGTCTGAAAGCCAGTTCCACCATCGAACGCGGCATGGGTTTCTGCGTGCACAAGTCCATTGTGTACGCGGCTGCCACGCGTCTGGTCGGCGTACCGAGCCGGATCTACTACGGCGACGTCCGCAACCACCTCGCCTCGCCGAGGCTGGAGAAACTGATGGGCGGCAAGGTGTTCTGCTTCCACAGCCTCACCACGGTGTACCTCGACGGCAAATGGGTCAGGGCGACGCCGGTGTTCAACAAGCTGCTCTGTCAGCTCTACAAGATCAAGCCGCTCGACTTCGACGGCCGCACCGACAGCATGTACCACCCGTACGACGAGGACGGCCGCCGGCACATGGAGTTCATCCGCGCCCACGGCGATTTCGACGACGTGCCCTACGACCTGGTCGTCAACGGCATCCGGACGGCCCACCCGCGCCTGTTCGACGGCCGCGACACGACGACGCGGGGTTCGCTCGTCGTCGATGCCGCTGAGGCATGACCACTGAGGCATGACCGCTCAGACATGACCGCTGTCACCCGCTCGCCGGTCGGCGGGCGAAGCGACCATACCCGTCCAGCCGAAAGGCTCGACCATGAAACGAACGACTCCTGACATCGCCGCCGGCCGGCCCGTCGTCGCACGGCGACGCGCCCGCCCTGTCGGCCCCATCCCGCCCGGCCGAACCAACCGCACGCCTCATCATCGTCCGGCGGTGGACCTGGAACTGATCGTGCCGGTGTTCAACGAAGCACGCCGGCTACCCGACACGCTCCGCTCGTTGACCCGGTTCCTGACCGAACAAGCGTGGCGGTCCCGCGTGGTGGTGGTCGACAACGGCAGCACGGACGACACCACCGCCGTCGTGGACACCGTGGATCGCGGCGGGATCGACGTCGTCGTGATCGGATGCGCCCGGCCGGGCAAGGGTGCGGCGGTACGCCGTGGCCTGACCAGCAGCGACTCCCGGTTCGTGGGTTTCGTCGACGCCGACCTTTCCACCCCGACCCAGACCCTGACCAGGGTGATGGCCGAACTGCGCGGGGGAGCGGCGGCCGCGATCGCGTCCCGGCACGCGCCAGGAGCGCGGCTCGTGCGGCCGCGATCACTGGGGCGCCGGTTGGGCGGTGCCGCGTTTCGGATGCTGGCCAGACCGCTGGTGCCGGAGGTGCACGACACCCAGTGCGGATTCAAGGTCTTCGAGCGGGAAGCGGTGCAGCACGCACTGGATCGCTGTCGGGTCAACGGTTTCGCGTTCGACGTCGAACTGCTGCGACAGATCCGCCTCGCCGGTGGCCGCATCGCCGAGATCGCGGTGTCGTGGACCGACGACGTGCGTTCGACATTCCGCCCGATCCACGACGGCCGCGCCGCGTTCGCGGACCTGTTCCGACTGTACCGGGCCGGCCTGCGATGACCGCGGCGACCGATCGACTCGACGGGCGCCGGCTGCTGATCCTGAGCCCGCGGGACATCGGGCACCCACAGGCCGGTGACGAGGAGAGGTACCTGCACCAGATCGCCCGGCGATGGGTCATGCGGGGCGCACGGGTGTCCTGGGCCGCCACCCGGACGCCCCATTCGTCGGCCCGCGACGAGATCGACGGTATCGAGATGATTCGCTCCGGCGGCCGGCTCGGGAGGTACCCGCGCACGCCCTCCTTCGACGCGATCGTGGACAGCACGGGCCGACCACCGTTCGCGATCACCGGCCGGCGGGTTCCAGTGGTGCCGGTCGTACACAACGTCCACCGGCTCACGAATCCCGACCGATCGCATACGTCGGACGCGATCACGCGCTTCCTGTCCGGGCCGGTGGCCCGACGAAGCAGTGACGACAGGGCGATCGTCGTG
>DATBCR010000797.1:0-7504 GCA_036270375.1 Pseudonocardiaceae bacterium
CTCGCCGAAACCAGCAACGCCCTACGCAACGGCGTCGACGAGGCCCGCACCACGCTCCGGTCCGACATCGACGCCGCACGCGACGACGTGGCCACCCGAATCGAATCCCGGATCGACCAGACCCGCGCCGCCCTGGACCCAACCGACCGCCTGGTGCTGCTGACCGAACGCCTCGAACAAATCACCAGCCGCCTCGACGCGATGGCCGCCAGGCTGGACGCGGTCGAAGGCGGCATCGGCGGACGCCTCGGCGAACTGTCCACCAGCGTCGAACAGGGCCTGCAGCAAGTGCGCGGCACCGTCACCGCCCGCCCGGACACGGACTCGCTCATCTCGCTCGTGCGCGACGCCAACGAGGAATCCGAACGCCGCAACGCCGGCCAACTGGACGAAGCAATGGCCACCTTCGCCGAACTCATCCTCGGCGGCGGCGCACCCTCCCCACCCCCACCCCCCACCGCACTGCCCAGGCAGCAACGAAGGGCACGCGCCCCCAAGCAGTCCGGCAAGGCCAACGGCAAGGAACTCGACCTCGCCGATGACATCGCAGAAGGCGCCTGAGCCGCCGTACCCGCCTGACCCTGGTTCGGTGCCCAACACACGCGGGCACCGAATCAGGCGTGCGAACGCTATCTGGCCCGAATTTGTCCACCGGTTGATGTAACCGAGCGCGGGCCGCTCACGAACCACAGAATATGAGATCGAAGCACGGCCTACGGCTGCCGTCCGCGGACCCACGATGATCAATTCCGGAACGTCGGTGGATATCGGTGGGGATCTGCTGGGTCAGGTGGTGATCGGTGAGCACAACATCGTGGTGCGCGCCGAGCAGTCAGTGGTCAACGTCCTGCCGCCGCACCAGCGGCCACAACCGGTACTCCGCACGCGGATCAACCTGCTGCCACACCAGGCAACAGCGCCGATCGGCCGGGACGCGGAGGTAACGGCGCTGCGGGCGGCCACGACCGCCGTTCGGCTCACCCAAGTCTACGGGCCGCCCGGCTCGGGCAAGACCACCCTGATCCGCCACCTGGCCGGCCAGTTCAGCGACACCGAGAACACCGTGTTCCTGTTGGCTGCCGGGCGGAACACCGCCGACGTGCTGCAAGAGGTGTTCCAGGCCTGCTACGACTGCCCCGGCTACCGGCCGGACCCGATCACGTTGCGGCAGTTGATGGCCGGCGTCCCACTGCGGCTGTTGCTTGACGATCTGGACCTGCCGCCGCAACTGCACGACACCCTGCTGGACGGCGTGCCGGGCGCGACCGTCGTGTGCACGTCCGCGCAACGCTCGGTGTGGCACGAGGGGCAGGCGCTAGAACTCGTCGGGCTCGGCTACGAGCCGTCCGTCGAACTCCTGGCCGCCGTGCTTGGCCGTCCGCTCGCCGACGCGGAACTGGCCACCGCGGCCGAACTGTGGCGCACCACATCCGGGTCGCCGCTGTTGCTGGTCCGGGCGGCGATCAACGCCCGGCCAGGAACCGACGGCGTGCCGACCCTGCCGCACGCGGCCGAGCTCGCCGAACTGCTGCCCCGCGTGCTGGCCGGCCTGAGCGCGCCGGCCAGGAGCGTGGTGTCCACCCTGACCGTCGCCGGCACCGCGCCGGCCGCGTTGCTGTCCGCGCTGGTCGGTGATCCCGGTACGTGCCCGGCAGCGCTCGCGGAACTGACCTCCCTCGGTGTCGTGCTGGAATCCCCGTGGGGCTACCAGCTGGCACCGGGCATCCAGGCCGGCCTGCCGCAGGAGGCCTATCCGGACGTCGCCCGGGTGGCTCAGCTCGCCGACTGGTTCGAGGCATGGACGCGGCAGCCTCAACGGTCGCCGCTCGACGTCGCGGCGCAGACCCCGCTGATCATCGCGCTCATCGATGCGGCGGTGTGGTTCGGGCGACCCGACATCGGCGCCCGACTGGCCAAGATCACCGCACCGATCATGGCGTGCTCGCTGTACACGGGCGCGTGGGAACAGGTGCTCGCGCATGGCCGAACGGCCGCGGAACTGGCTGGTGACAAGGCAACCCTGGCCTATCTCAACCACGAGGACGGCGTCCGTGGTCTGGTCACCGGCGCGTACTTCGCCGCGGCGGCGGCGATCGGCGTCGCGATCACGCTCTGGACCGAACTCGGCATGACCGGCCATGTCGCCCTTGCCCAGCAGGCACAGGTCCTGATCACCAGTGCCGGTCACCTCGCCGCCACCACCGGCGCCACCGCGGCCGGGCACATGGCGTCGGCCGGGCACGTGGCGTCGGCGGCGCACGGCGTCGGCGGCGCGGTGTCCGGTCAAGGAGCTGTGCTGCATGGCGCGGTGGTGACCGCGAAAGGCTTCGGTGCCAAGGCGGGACTGGGGTTGGGTGCGAAGCTCGCGATCGCCGGTGTCGCGACCGTGGCCGTCGGCGGCGGGAGTTTCGTCGCGATTCACGCGTTCACGGCGTCGAAACCACCACCAGTGGCAGTATCAGTGTCGGTCGCGGGCCCGCTCTCCGGTGGCCAACTGGCCACCGCTTTGCTGCCGCAGAGCGCCTTTCCCAGCGGCAACATGCCGATCGGGAACCTGGTCTACCAGGGCGACGGGCACAACATGGCGGGCGCCGAGAATGCCGGCACGTCGTCCTGCGACAACCTGATGCCCGACATCGGTTTCACCGGCTACGTGTACAAGGTCGGCCAGACGGCTTTCGCGGGCGAATGGGTGGGCGGGAACACGGAACCGGGAAACTCGAATTACGCAAGTGAATTCCTGCAGGAAGTGCTCCAGTTCGACTCGGCGGCCACGGCGGACACCTACTTCCAGCAGATCCGAACGCGAATGACCGGCTGCGCCGACAACAAGGGCTACACCTCGAGCGCGCCGGTCAACGGCTATATGGCGATCACCAGTCAGTACAGCAAGACCGTACAGACGCCGCCGACGACCATTTACTCCTACAACACCGTGCAGCCATTGCTGGTCCGCGACCACTCGGACGTCATCATCGTGGCCGCGCAAGAGGGCAGAGCCCGGATCGACTTCAGCAACCTCAGTACCTACCTGCCGGTGCTCGCCGCACAACTCGTGACCAATGTGGACACTGCGAACGCCCATCCAGGCCCGGCGATCACGTCGACACCGGCGCAGCAGTCGACAACCGAAACCACGACGCAGCCTGCCACGACAACCACGCCGGCGTCCGGACCGGCCGCCGTCCTGCAGGCGTACATCACGGCGATCAACAACCACGACTACCAGACCGCGTGGACGATCGGCGGGTCGAGCACACAGCAGGACTACACGACGTTCGCCCAGGGATTCGCCAACACCGACCACGACATGCTGACCATCGACTCGGTCCAAGGCGACACGGTCGTCGCCGACCTCACCGCCGTCCAGACGGACGGCACCCAACACACCTACCACGGCACGTACACGATCGCCAACAACACGATCACGCACGCCACCGTGCAGCAGACAGGTTAGCCACGTCGACCCCGGACACCTACCGTGGACTGCGCAGCACGTCCAACACCAAGTCCACCGGTTCCGGCGCCGTCTCGCCGATCTCCCATCCGCCGGACAACACCTCGACCGCAGCCGGCAGCAGCTCCGGGCGGTTCGTGCGCAGCTCGAACAACGGCTGTCCAGCCACCACCGAATCGCCCGGACGTGCCAGGCACACCACCCCGGCCGCGTGATCAACGGGGTCCTCCTTGCGTGCCCGCCCAGCCCCCAGACGCCACGCCGCCACCCCAACCGGATACGCGTCCAACCGGGCCAGCACCCCATCCACCGGTGACTCGATCACCTCGACGGCGGCGGCGACCGGCAACGGAGCCTCCGGATCGCCGCCCTGCGCCGCGATCATCCGGCACCACGTCTCGTACGCCGCCCCGGAAGCCAACACCGCCGCCGGGTCGGCGTCCGGCAAACCCGCCAACGCCAACATCTCCCGGGCCAACGCCACCGTCAGGGCCACCACGTCCGCCGGCCCGCCACCCCGCAGCACCTCGACCGACTCCGCCACCTCCACCGCGTTCCCGACCGCCCGCCCCAGCGGCACCGACATGTCCGTCAGCAGCGCGCTCACCGGCACCCCGTGCTGCCCACCGATACCCACCAGCGCCCCGGCCAACTCGCGCGCCCGGTCGAACGTCTTCATGAAGGCGCCAGAACCCACCTTCACGTCCAGCACCAGACCACCGGCGCCCTCGGCGATCTTCTTACTCATGATCGAGCTGGCGATCAGCGGAATCGACTCCACCGTCGCCGTCACGTCCCGCAGCGCGTACAGCTTCCGGTCGGCCGGCGCCAAGGTCGGCGTCGTCGCGCACACGACCGCGCCGACCGAGTTGAGCTGCCGCACGATCTCCGCCGTCGACAGTTGGGCGCGCCAGCCGGGAATGGACTCCAGCTTGTCCAGTGTCCCGCCCGTGTGACCCAGACCGCGCCCGGACAGCTGTGGCACGGCCGCCCCGCATGCCGCCACCAACGGCGCGAGCGGCAGGGTGATCTTGTCGCCGACGCCACCCGTCGAATGCTTGTCCACCGTGGGTCGGGTCACACGGGACAGGTCGAGCCGTTCGCCGGACTCGATCATCGCGTTGGTCCAGCGGGACGTTTCCGCGGTGTCCATGCCGTTGCAGAAGATCGCCATCGCCAGTGCGGCCATCTGTTCCTCGGCCACCGCGTCCTTTGTGTACGCGTCGACGATCCAGTCGATCTGCTCGTCGGTCAGCCGGCCGCCGTCCCGTTTGGCGGCGATGACATCCACAGCGGCGAACATTCGGCAACCTTCCCTAACTTCCTTACCCTGGCAGATGTTCGGGACCGAACGCGTCCGGCAGCACGTCCGCCATCGGCAGCGGACCGCGCGGTGTGTCCACAAGGCACTCCGCCCGCCGAGCTCGTACAGCACCTGCCGGCACCGGCCGCACGGCATCAGCACCTCACCGGTCCCGCTGCGGCACGCTACCGCGACGAACCGCCCGCCGCCGGTCAGTCGCAGTTGGCCGGCCATTGTGCACTCGGCGCACAACGTCAACCCGTACGACGCGTTCTCCACGTTGCAGCCCACGACAACGCGCCCGTCCGAGCACACCGCGGCCGCACCGACGCGCAGGCCCGAATACGGGGCGTACGCCTGGCCGGCCGCCGTCACCGCGGCCGCGCGCAGGGCCTCCCAATCCACGATTGTCACGCCAAAGTGTAAGGCTGGCCGTCGGCCGCCGGCGCCCGTACCCGGCCGACCACGCCGGCCACCGCGAAGATCGTCGCGATGTACGGCGCGGTGAGCAGCAGGTTGGCGTCGATCGGCACGCCGGCCTGCGACAGCAGGCTCTGCAACTGGTCGGCGAAACCGAACAGCAGCGCGGCCGCCACCGCGCCGGCCGGGCTCCAGCGGCCGAAGATCACCGCGGCTAGCGCGATGAAACCCTTGCCGGAGGACATGTTCTCCACGAACGTATTCGCGGATCCGGTGCCAACCACCAGGAACGCGCCGGCCAGACCCGCGATCACGCCGGCAAGCAACACCGCCCGGTACCGCGTGCGGTGCACCTTGATGCCCACCGTGTCCGCGGCCTTCGGGTGTTCGCCGACCGCCCGCAGCCGCAGGCCCCACCTGGTGTGAAACAGTCCGAAATGGACGGCGACGACCAGAACGTAGGTCAGGTACAGGAAGATCGTGCCGTCGAACAGCACCGGCCCGATGATCGGGATGTCGCCGAGGACAGGAATTTTGATCTTGGCGAGGTATCCTGGCGTGTTGTACTGCTGCGGGTTGTTAGCCAGCAGCTTCTGGTACAGGAAGTTCGTGATGCCGAGGGCGAACAGGTTCAGCACGACACCGACGATCACCTGGTCCACCAGGTACCGAATCGCCAGCACGGCGAGGATCGACGCCAGCAGCACGCCGGCAAGCGCACCGCCGATCACCCCGGCCCACACGCTCCCCGCCATCGTCGCCGCCACCGCCGCCACGAACGCGCCTAGGAGCAACTGGCCCTCAAGCGCCACGTTCACCACGCCAGCGCGTTCGCCGATCACGCCGGCCAACGCGCCGAGGATCAGCGGGATCGCGGACGGGAACAGCGCGCCCTGCAACAACGACACGATGTTCAACCCACTCGACGACCCGGCCACCGCCCACACCATGAACGACGTGATCAGGCCGAAGATCGCCAGCGACGCACTCCAGCGACCACTGAGCAGCTTCGCCGCCCGCAACCCGCCGACCAGCACGGTGCCGAGGCTCAGCACCAGAACCACCACCCGGGCCGGGAACGACCAGTCGCCAAGGTGCACGGCCGCGCCGGGTAGCGCGAGTTGCAGGTCGGCACGATGACCGGCGCGGGCACTCAGGCCGAACACCACGACGGCCGCCGCGCCGAGAATCGCCTGGGCGAGGCCGACGAACACGTGTCTCGGCAGTCGCGCCTTGCGTACCGTGCTGACGGTCACCGCGAGGTTGGTCACGGCACCGGTCAGTCCGGCCGACAACCGGCCCTTGATGCGGAAGAACGCCCGGATCAGCCGTGGCGCCGCGATGAAGATGACGATCAGCGCCTCGATCACGGTGACGATGTCGATCGGCACGCCGCCGCCGACCGCGCTCGCCGTGGCCGCCTGCATGGTCCGGCCGCCGGCCTTGAGCGCGCCGAGCAACAGGCCCGCGCCGACCGTGCCCCACGGCCGGGTCCGGCCGAGCAGGGCCACGGTGATCGCGTCGAAGCCGAAGTTGGACGAGATCCCTGGTGTGATCTGGTAGGAGTTGCTGCTGCCCAGCACGATGATCGTGCCGGCCAAGCCGGCGAGCGCGCCCGCGATCAGCATGGCCTGCATCGTCGAACCTGGCACGCTCATCCCGGCCGTGCGCGCCGCCGCCGGGTTGGCGCCGACCGCGCGCAGCCGGAAACCGATGGTGCTGCGGGAAAGCAGCCACCACACGGCGGTCGCGGCGAGCAGCGCGAGCACGATGCCGAGATCGAAGCGCAAGCCGGTGCCGAACAGGTGCGGCAACTGGGCGCTCGGCACGACGACCTTGCTCGCCTGCGGATTGCCCGGCTGCTGGATGCTGTGCAGGCTGAGCATGTACCGCAGGCCGAACAGGCCGACGTAGTTGAGCATGATCGTGGTGATCACCTCGTGCGCCCCGGTGCGCGCCTTGAGGAAACCCGGGATGAACCCCCACAGCGCGCCACCGGCGACCCCGGCCACGATCGCGACCAGCAGGTGCACCACAACCGGCAGGTGCCACGCGAAGCCGACGTACCCGGAACAGAACGCGCCGAGCACGATCTGACCCTCGGCACCGATGTTGAACAGGCCCGATCGGAACGCCAAGGCGATGCCGAGGCCGGCGCAGATCAGCGGGGCGCCGGAGATCGCGGTGTCCGACAGCGGGCCGAGGATGCCGGACAGCGTGCCGTCGTTGTGGATGTCGTAGACGGCGCCGGAGAACATGGCCTCGTACGCGCTGGCCACCACGTGCCACGCGTCGGAGAAGAAAGAGCCTGGTGCGGCCAGGAG
>DATBCR010000798.1:0-2576 GCA_036270375.1 Pseudonocardiaceae bacterium
AGTGGCGCACGTTCCCGAGCCGTCGCTGGCACCCCGTCACCCTCCCGACCTGTAGTGATCGGCGAACGTAGCGGCGTCGACCGAGAAGTGAAAATTCACCCGCGCGCTGATCGTGACCTGCAATTCCGTTGCCGCTGGCGACCATGCGTGTTGCCATGTCCGGTATGGAACTCGATCAGGTGCTCGTGGTACTCCGGGCGTTGGACATGGCAGGCGTCCGGCACTGGCTGGGCGGCGGCTGGGGTGTCGATGTCCTCCTCGGCCGCAAGACCCGGGAGCACCGCGATCTGGACCTTGCCGTCGACGCCACCGCCGAGACCAGGGCGATCACCGCGCTGACCGTGCTCGGCTACGCCATGGCCACCGACGAGCGGCCAACCAGGGTCGAGTTCGCCGGGCCGGCCGGCTGCTGGGTGGACCTGCATCCGGTGGCGTTCGACGAGCACGGGAACGGTCGGCAGGTGCACCCGAACGGCGGCTGGTTCGAGTATCCGGCCGAGTCGTTCACTAGCGCCGTCATCGACGGCCGGTGGATCGCGTGCCTCTCGGCCGCCCAACAGTTGGTGTTCCACACCGGTTACGAGCTACGGCCCGTCGACCGGCACGACATCGCGCTGCTGCGTGAGCTGGTGCCGGCTGGGACTCGGTCACCCGGCGCGCATTAGCATCCGCATTGTCATGACTGCCACGTTGATCGCCAAGGGGCTGGCCGCGGGCCACGCGGACCGGGTGCTGTTCACCGGACTCGACCTGGTGGTCGCGCCGGGGGACGTGGTCGGGCTGGTCGGCGTGAACGGCGCCGGCAAGTCGACCCTGCTCCGGATGCTCGCCGGTCTCGTGCCACCGGACGAAGGCACGGTTCACACCACGCCGCCGACCGCGAACGTCGGGTACCTGCCGCAGGAGCCGGACCGCAGGCCCGGTGAGACGGTCCGCGCGTTCCTCGGCCGCCGGACCGGAGTGTCCGCCGCCCAGGACGCGCTGGACACGGCCGCCGACGCGCTCGCCACGAACGCGCCCGGATCCGACGACAGGTACGCGATCGCCCTGGAACGCTGGCTCGCGCTCGGCGGTGCCGACCTCGACGAGCGGATCGGCGGGGTGCTGGCGGATCTTGGGTTGCGGGTCGGCGTCGAGCAGCAGATGGTCAGCCTGTCCGGTGGCCAGGCCGCCCGGGCCGGGATGGCGTCGCTGCTGCTGAGCAGGTACGACGTGTTCCTGCTCGACGAGCCGACCAACGACCTCGACCTGGACGGCCTCGACCGGCTGGAGCGGTTCACCTCGGGGCTGCGCGCCGGCACCGTGCTGGTCAGCCACGACCGCGAGTTCCTCGCCCGGACCGTCAACCGGGTGGTCGAGCTGGACCTGGCGCAGCAGCTCGTGCGCACCTACGGCGGCGGCTACACGGCGTATCTGACCGAGCGGGAGGTGGACCGCCGGCACGCCCGCGAGGAGTACGAGGAGTACGCGGGCGTCCGCTCCGCGCTGCAGGAACGTGCTCGCACGCAACGGAACTGGATGGAGAAGGGCGTCCGCAACGCCCGCCGCAAGTCGACGGACAACGACAAGATCGGCCGCAAGCTCCGGGCCGAGTCGAGCGAGAAGCAGGCCGCGAAGGCACGGCAGACCGAGCGGCTGATCGAACGGCTGGACGTGGTCGAGGAACCACGCAAGGAGTGGGATCTGAGAATGACCATCGCGGCCGCGCCACGGGCCGGCTCGGTGGTCGCGACCCTGCGCGGCGCCGTGGTCCGGCGGGGCGATTTCACGCTCGGTCCGATCGATCTGGAGATCGGCTGGGCGGACCGGGTCGCCATCACAGGTGCCAACGGTGCCGGGAAGTCCACGCTGCTCGGCGCGCTGCTCGGCCGGATACCGTTGGACGACGGCCACGCCGCGCTCGGGCCGGGGGTGCTGGTCGGCGAGGTGGACCAGGCGCGGGCGCTGTTCCTTGGCGATCAGGCTTTGCTCAGGGCGTTCGAGGCCGAGGTCCCGGATTTGCAGCCGGCCGAAATCCGGACGCTGCTGGCCAAGTTCGGGCTGACCGCGGCGCACGTGCTGCGTCCGGCCGCGAGCCTGTCACCGGGCGAGCGGACCCGGGCCGCGCTGGCGTTGTTGCAGGCACGGGGCGTGAACCTGCTCGTGCTGGACGAGCCGACCAACCACCTCGACCTGCCGGCCATCGAACAGCTCGAATCCGCGCTGGCCAGTTATCCGGGCACGCTGCTGTTGGTCACGCACGACCGGCGGATGCTGGACGCCGTGCACACCACGCGGCAGGTCGCTGTGACGGCCGGTCGCCTAGCGTAAATCCATTGCGTGGACTCTGGCGCAGAGTGACGATTTGGACCATGTACGAGATCCGTCCTGCCCGTGACACCGACCTTGACCAGGTACTCGACCTGTTGCTTCGGCTACAGGCTGTGCCCGGCCACCACATCGGCTACCACGGTGAGACGCGCGTCGAACTCACCGACGAGTTCGCCGAGCTGCACTGGCCGTCGGCGACCATGGTGGCCGTCGACGACGCCGACCGGGTGCACGGCGTCCTGAGCGTGGACGTCGATCCCGGGCTC
>DATBCR010000799.1:0-11810 GCA_036270375.1 Pseudonocardiaceae bacterium
TCCCCGCACCGCCCACAGAACTTCCGCGTAGGCAGGTTCCCGTCCCCACACGACCCGCAAATGAGATCCCCCGGCCGCAACCGCCGAGCGGACTTCGTCCGAACGACCGGCGCGGCCCGCGGCTTCGCCACTTCCGGCGCCCGCTCCACCGGCTGATCCGCCACCGGCTCCGCCCGACGCACCCGCGCGACCAAAGCAGCTACCTGATCCCCGGCAGGCGGCCCTGGGGACGGTGGAGGCGCCACCTTGGTTCCATCGGGTGGCGCCGACGGGGGCCCGCTAACCACCGGTGTCGAAACCTTGCTCCCGTCGGGTGACGGCGGCGGGGGCGGCGCTGCACCAGGTGGGGGCGGCGCCCCACCCCCGGGCCGAGGCGGCGCGGGCGGTACCCCAGCACCACCTGGCGGAACCTGACCAGGAGGCGTCGGTGGGCCACCCCGAGGCGGGGGCGGGGGCGGCGCACCACCCGCCGGTGGAGGAGGCGCTGGTACCCCACCCGGACGGGGCGGCGGAGGTGGCGGACCACCCCCGGGCCGAGGCGGAGGCGGTGGTGCCCCACCCGGCGGAGCCGAAGAAGGCGGCGCACCACCCGGCCGAGGCGGCGGCGGTGGCCCACCCGGCGGAGCCGAAGAAGGTGGCGCACCACCGGGTCGAGGCGGCGGCGGGCCACCGGGCGGCGGCGGACCTCCAGGCCGAGGCGGCGGTGGGCCACCGGGCGGCGGCGGACCGCCAGGCCGAGGTGGCAGCGCACCAGGCAGCCCCGGACGAGCGGGTGCGGCACCAGCAGCACCGGTCGGAAGCCCGATCGGTTTCGGCGCCGCATCCTTCATCTCTTTCGCCGTGGTCGGCTGCGCGACCAGGTTCTGGCCGGCCCGCCGGACCCGCTGCAGCAACGACGCCTTCGGCGCGGCGGCCTCCTCCGCCGCCTCGGCGACGAATTCCTCGGACACCTTCGGGACGATCTTGTCGCCCGTCCACTCCAAGAACCCGCCACAGGAACCGCAGAACGCGTCTCCCCCAGCGGAATGGGTGCCGCATGTGCGGCAGACGATCACCATCAGGCCACCTCCAGCCGATGCGCCACGTGGGCCGGTTTGTCGGCCGTGATCAGCTCGTGCAACGTTCGTTCACTGACCCGCTGCGCCCCGTCCGGCAACACGACGCGCACGGTCAGCGTCGGGACGTCGTCGCCGGGCAGCGCGGAGTTGGGGGTCTGCGCGGACGCGACCCCACCGCTGTCCGAGATCTCCACCCGACCGCCGGACACCAACTCCAACTGGGCCCGCAGTCCGGCCATCGTGCCCCGCACCTGGTAGAGCCGCATCGCGCCGGCCACCGACGCGCGTCGCCGGTCCAGGGGAAGGTTCTCGTCCAGCACGACCCCGAACCAACCCGCCAGCCAGTCAAGGAAATCGGCCGGCGCGGTCAACGGGTTCAGATACGCCGTCAGGCAGTCCAATGTAGACACCACCGGGGCGAGAACGTCGTCAAGGCCGGCCGTCCACCGCACGATGAACTCGTCCTCCTGCAGGACCGCCGGCAGCATGGTCCGCAACGGATAGGGGGTCGCCAGGCCGGTCACGGTGCCGCGCATCAATTCTCCTCGATCCGAATGTGGTGGTCGAACGAGAAGACGAGACTGTTGGCCTCGAGATCGACCCGCTGGGCTTCCTTTCCCCGCACACCGCTGACCGGATCGGCGGTGAACAACCGCACGTCCTCCACCAACGCCACACCGGACACCCGTTGCAGCAGCCCGAACAACTCCCCCGCCTGCACCGGACGCCCGAACGGCCAGCCATCACCATCCGGCCCACCGCCAGGCAGTGGATTCAGGAAGCGATAAAGGGCCGCCAACGCGTCCGCTCGAATTCGGTCCATGCTGACCCGAGGCCGCGCCACCAACCGCCCGACGACCGTGATTCCCCGGTACAGCGGCGGTTCCACGATCACCCGCGTGCCGACGACCCTCGTCTCGTCGAGCCGCCGCACAATGGCGTCCAGCGTTTCGACCGGCGGCAGCAGGTTCTCGAACAGAATCCGCCCCCGCTCACTGGCCGCCGCCGGCACCACGAGCACCCGCACCGAGCCGGGCGCCACGTCGGCCTCGCCGGCCGGGATGCACCGCACCCGTGCCACGTCCGGCGCCGCCTCCCTTGCCAGCGCCTCGTAGTCCTCGGTCGTCACCGCACGGCTGCGGGCGCGCATCAGCAGCGGGCCGCGCACCTTCGCCTGCTCAAGGGTTTCACCGTCGACGCCACCCTGTGCCGGCCGAAGATTCGCCACCCCGGCAACGAACGGAATGGACGACTTCAGCGTCTGAATCGCCCCGGCCGTCACGTTGCCGATCTGCCCGCCACCGGTCACGTAGTCACGGATCCGCACCTCCGCGTACTGCGGCGGAACCTGGCCGTAATGCCGAAGCGTGCCATCAGGTTCCCGCACCGCCGGCCCGAACAACACCTGACCCGCCCACGCGTCCAGCACGAAATGCCGATCGTCTGCGGTACTCGCGGCGAAATGCTCCACCTGTGTCCATTCCTGCCAACCGTCATCCGAACTGGTCTCCACCACCGGAGCACCCGCACCGGCCAGGATCGGCGCCCTGGTCACTTCGAACACCTGACCCGGCACGCCTTCCGCCTCGCCGAGCGACTCGACGACCACCAGATCACCGTGCAGCGCCTCGGTTGTGCCACCGATGGTGCAGGCACTGATGCCGTGCACGATCGGTGCCGACGTGTACGGCGGCTGCCCTTCTGCCGGCTCGATCACCTTGGCCCGCAACCAACCGGCACGCTCCCCACCGAGCACGCTCGCCTCGTGGCCGGCCGGCACGTGCAGGATCACCGAGCCGGGCCGGTTGAGCCCGCCGGTCTCGTCGGACCCCACGAAACAGTCCGCCCATGCCGACCCGGTCCACGCCTCCCACGCCAGCGGCGGTAGTTTCGGGTTGACACCGACACCGTCGACCCGACCGTCGAAGTCGATCAGCACGGCACAGTTCGGCGCGGGATTGTCCAGCCCGACCATCAGCGCATCGCCAACCCGTGGCTGCGCACCGAAAGCCGCGAACGCACCCCGGAACGACACCACATCCGTGTGGTCGGCCCATTCGCGCTCGCCGTCGGGCTCGACCAGTTCGGTCGCCAGCCGAGCAAGGCTCGTCGGCGGGATCGGCAGGGTCGTCGTGGTGACGAATTCGATCGACGGCGTCGCCTCTGTGCGGATCGTGCCCACCCGCGTGCCGGCGACCACGGTCAGCTCGGTCGTGGCCGGCGCGGACAGCCAGAACGTCACCGGAACACGGGCCGGCGTCGGTGGCAGCATCCGCAACCCGACCAGTTCCAGGAATGTCAGATACATCCGGTCCGGCACCCGATTGAGCCGGAACAGCAGCTGGTCGGTCATGAACGCGAACGTCTCGATCAGCGTGACACCGGGATCGGACACGTTGTGATTCGTCCACTCAGGACACCGCCGCTGCACCAACCGTTTCGCGTCGTCGACGAGGTCCTGGAAACGCCGGTCGTCCAGGTTCGGAATCGGCAGCACCATCAGGATTCGCCCTCCCCGTTCGGAATCGTGTAGAACGGGAACACCAGGTTGCGCGGATCGTTGGTGGCTTTGACGATGTAGTGAATGTCTATGTAGAGCGTGCTCGGCTGGTCCGGGTCGGGCGTGACGTCCACGTCGGTCACCGTGATCCTCGGCTCCCAGCGCAACAGGGCCAGGTGCACGTCGGCGCCGATCAGGGCCGGGGTGTCGCCGCCGGTGCCGTCGAAGATGTGGTCGCGCAGCCGGCTGCCGAACTCCCATCGCATCGGCCGTTCACCAGGATAGGTGCGCAGGATCAGCGCGATGGCCTGCTCGATCCCCCGGTCGCCACCGGCGAGCGCGATCCGCCCGGTCGAGTCGACGCCGGCCGGGAACGCCCAGCCCGCCCCGGTGAAGTCCGTGTTCATCGCTGCCGCCTTTAGTTCAGTGTGATCGTTTCGCCCTTGATGGCGACCTGGCCGGTGCTCTGGATCGTGACCGACTCCTGCGACTTCAGGGTGAGCGTCGAGCCGCCGTCGATGGTGACGCTGCCGCCCTCGCCGGTCTTGATGTTGACGACGCCCGCGTCGCCGCACTCGATGGTCAGCGACCCGGTCGGCGTCTTGCTGTTCGGCGGGCTCGGCTTGCAGGTCAACGTGATCGTGCCGGCGGTCTGGTCGATGGCAAGCCCGAGCGAGCCGTCCCCGGTGCCCAGCACGATGTCCGACGCGGTCGGCGGCGCCTTGTCGTCTCCCGGTGGCACCTCGTCGTGGAACACCAACCGGTTCCCCGCGCCGGACACGAAACCCCGCCGTACCACCTGGCCGACCATCCCGGTGGACTTGATCGGCGGGGCGCCAAGGCTGAACCCGGTGGTGTTGTTGACGATCCCGCCGAAGACGTACGGCCGGCGCGGATCCGCGAACTCGAAGCCGACCAACACCTCGTCGCCGACCTCGGGCAGGAACATCGCGCCACTGGCCTTACCGGCGCCGAACTGCACGACCGACGCCCAGTCCGACTCGTAGTCCGGTGACAGCCACGGCAGCGCCACCTTCACCCGGGCCTTCTGCTGCGGATCATTGTTGTTGGTGACGACCGCGCAGTACACGCCGGGCAGCCGGGCCGGCGCGGACCGGGTCGTGCCGCCGATCGACGTCAGCCCGAGCAGCGAACGTTCCTGCCGGCCGCTGGCCACGAACCGGGTCAGGTAGCCGCCCTCGGCCAGATCCCACACGTGCTGCACACCGGTCACCAGCCAAGAGCCCTGGAACGGTGTCGGCACACCACTGATCTTGACCACCCCGCCGGCAGTGATCCCCGGTGTGCCCTCGGCTTCCCCGTCCGCCTCGGCGAACGTGCTCGCCAGGTGTTCGGCCAGCGCGCCGGCAACCTGTTCGCCGGCCGACGTGATCGCGGCACCCACGGCGAGCGGCCGGTCGTAGAGGACGTGCGCGGTCGCACTCGGCGCCGGGCCGAGATCCCCGACAGCCGGTGACCGCTCGGCCGGCGGATCGGGGGCGGTCGGCGTGCCGGCGAACGTCCGCGCCAGCGCGGCAGGTTCGGTGCCGGTGATGGTGGCCGCGCCGCTGCTGGTCGGCTTGGTGTGGGCGATCACCTTGGCCTGCAACTGATCCCACACCCGCACCTCGACCTCCGGGGTCAGGTTGCCCGCGGTCACCCGTGGCCGGAACTCCCACAAGTTCTCGCCGTAACCGAGCGCGACCGGGGTGCCGCCTGTGGTGGTGGAAGCCTTGCGGAACCGGAACACGCCGTCGCCCGCGGCCAGCTCGTAGCCGATCTCCCTGGCCCGCTGGGTGAGGAAGTCCCAGTCGGTCTGATCGCACTGTCCGATGTGGACATGAGCGGTGCCGCTCGGCTCGACCTGGCTCTCGGTCAGGCCGGCCTCTCGTGCCAGCCGAGACGCGATGTCCGAGTCGGTCATGTTGACGAACGTCCTGGTGCGCCTGGCGCGTTGCAGCCGGTGGCCGAGGTCGTAGCCGCGCACGATGGTGTACCGGCCGCCGCGCTCGAACCGGCCTTCGAGCGAGGTGATCTCACCGCTGAGCAACAGGACCCCGGAACCGTCGCCGAGGCCGCCGCCCCAGACCTGCACCACCGTGCCGATGCTCAGGCCCGCGACGGTCAGGATGTCCAGCGAGCGGTCGAAGAACGTCAGTTCGAACATGCCGGGCAGGTGCAGGCTCGCGTCGACAACGGTGCGCACCAACCGCTCCTCCGCCTCCTCGTCCAACGGCCGGCCCGCGCCCTTGCCGATCAGGATGGACGCGGACACGACGGTCGCGTAGGCACCGGCTTCCGTGCTCACGCCGAACCACCACGCAGTTCGGCGAACGCCGGCACGTACAGGCGGTCACCGGGACGGACGCGCAGCGGATCGTCGACGCGGTTGAGTTCGGCGAGGTGCCGCCAGTAGGCCGGGCTGCCGTAGTTGGCGCGTGCGATGCTCGGCAGGTCCTCCCCCGCCGTGACCAGGTGGCCGCGCCGGTCCGGTCGGCCGCCCGAGGTCGGGTTGGTGCCCTTCAGCGCGCTCGGCGGGATCTTGCAGCCCAGCGTGACCTTCGCCCGGGTCGCCTTGCCCTCCGCGTCGAACCGGATGTAGCTGACGTCCACTTTGGCCAGTACCAGCACCGCCTGCCCGCTAGGGTTGACGAACTTCAGGCCGGGGTCGAACTTGTTCCACGAGAAGGTCAGCAGCGGCATGATCATCGGCGGTGGCAGTGGATGGCTGCCCGGTGTTTTTCCGGTCGCTTTGGGCGGCGCGACCGTGTGCCCGCTCGCGTTCTTCGGCAGTTTCGCCGGTGTCGGGTCCGGGTTGGTGTCCTTGATCGGATACGTCCACTGGAGCAGTTTCGCGCAGTCTTCCGCCACGTCCGGGCCGTCGAAAAGGAGGTCCCCGAAGGAGATCGACGCCTCGCCGGCGTTCATGATCACTTCGTTGGGGTTGCCGACTATCGTCGCTTTCGACTCGGTGCCCGGCTTTCCCATCGACCGGTTCATCGGTTTGGTGTCCGGGCTGTGTCCGATCTTGATCGTGTCCGGGTTGAACTGGAATTCGACGGTTGTCGTGCCGTCGGACAGCGTTGCCTTGGTGCTGACCGTGGTTCTGGTCAGGCTGCTGTGCACGGGCTGCGTGGTTTCCTTCGTCGGGCTGTTGTCGGCCGACGAACTGAGCTTCGCCCGTGCCTGTGAGATCAGGCTCATCGTTGTTCCCCCATCACAGGAAGCCCTCGTGCTGCAGTTCCAGCGTTTCCACGGCGATGTCGGTGCCCTTGGAACTGAACGGAGAACATGACCAGGACACCGGACAGACACCGGTCAGCGTCCAGGTCATGACCTCCTCGCCGACCGCGTCGAACAACGTGATCTTCATGTCGTTCAGCTTGAGGGTGCCGCCAGGTGTCATCCAGTTCGTCTGCACGGCCTGCAACCAGTCGACGACCTTCTGCGAGTCGGAGCGGCACATGGCGCGTTCCAGCGTGATCTTGCCGTACTCCACCCGTTCCGGCAGGTACGTCGCCGAGGTGTACTGGGCACCCTCCTTTACCGGCGTGGTAACGAAGTTCACCTTGAGGCCCTTGCAGCTGGACCAGTGGCCGAGATCGTTCTTGGCGGCAAGCGCGTACACGGTCACCCGGAACCGCATCGTCATGCCGAACGCCGGGTACTTGCCCATCGGCGGTGCCTGCGCCAGCATCGACGCGGCGCCGCCGATCAGGGTGGGGCTCAGGTACTGCTGCGGGTCGAGCGAGGTGGGCATGGCTCTCCCTAGTGGGTCATTTGGTGCCGTCGGACAGGAAACCGGTGTGTGCCAGTTCGAGTGACTCGATCACCGGTTTTCCGTCGGACGCGTTGAAACCGGTGACGTCCCAGCCGACCGGGAAGAAACAGCGCAGGGTCCACTCGACCACCTTGAAACCCAGCCAGTCCATCAACTGGATCGCGCCGCTCAACGGTGCCGGGCTGGTCGAGTTCGCGGCCAGCCAGTCCTGCACGATCGCGGAATCCGAACAGGCGGCACGGGCCAGTTTGATGTTGGTGTAGGTCGTCCCGCCCGGCCAGATCCACATATTGTTGCCCTGGTCGCCCGGCCGGTACTCGCACTTGGCCCACTTGACGGACAAACCCGACGCGGTCTGCCAGGTGCCGAGGTCGTAGGTGGACCGGTCGATCCGCACGACGAATCGGTGGTTCATGCTGACGGAGCCGGTCAGCATCTCCATGCCGACGTTGAGTTTGCCGGCGCCCTTGGCCAGCCTTCCGGCCGCGGAACCGAATGACGGCATCCTGAACTCCTAACGGAAGTCGGTCAGCAGGCCGGCACGTTCCCGGTCCACGATCAGTTCCATGCGTAGCAGCCCACGCAACCGGTGGTAGACCTTCACGGCCAGTTCCTCCATGTCCAGAACGTCATCCAGGTTCGCCGGCCGCTGGCCGCACAACGCGACCAGCCGGTCCCGGTGCTCGACCAACTCCTGGTCCACCAACCATTCCGGCGGTGGCTCCTCGGGGGACCCGACCGGTTCGGTTGGTGGCGGCAGAAGCTCGACCACGCCTGTCGGCAATAGCGCGGCCGTCGGCTCGACGGGTGTTGTTGTCGGTGCTGGCTCAGGCGGCTGCGCGGCTTCCGGCGGCGGCGTGTAGGCGGGAGATGGGGTGTAGGTGGGTGGCGAGGGGTAAGTGATTGGTGCGGCGTAGATCGGCGCCGTGTCGGCCGGTGGCGTCTGGGTCTCGGTCGGGTTCGTGAACAAGGCGAGTATCGAGTCGGGTGCGGTCCAACTCATCGGGGCCACCGGCTGGCGTTGCACACCGTCCGAAGTAGACGTCGTGACGGTCGGCGGCAAGCCGTACGCGGCCGGCTCGGGCAGCGTGGCCAGCACAGTGGCCACTGGCGCGTGCACCAGTGGCGGGCCGGATTCGCCGTTCAGTACCCATCGCTCGGTGGCAACCGCCTCGCTTTCCAGCGCCTGCCCGGCCGGTGCCCATTCGGCGGGTAGGTCGGCGCCGAGGATTCGTTGCTGGGCAACGTGTGTCAGCTCATGGGCCAGAGCGGCCCTTGTCGGTGGGCCGGGCAGGTACACCTCGCCGGCGGCGGTGTAGGCGTGGGCATCGGCTCGGGTGGCCACCTCGGTGCCGCGATGGACCTGGGTACCGGACACGTCGACGCCGTAGGCCGCACCGAGGACGGTCACCAGGTCGTTCGGCGCGGGCTCCGTCCAGTGCGCCGGTATCGGTGGTGGCGGCTCGGCCAGCTGGTCAACGGCAGGACGTTCGCGGGGCGGCAGCGGGTCACCGAGCCCGAGCCTTCGTTGCGGCGCAGGGGGTATGGCCGGCATGGCGGCTTCCGGCCTGCGAACGACCATGATCGGTTCCACCGCAACGGGTTCCGGCATCGTGACCGGTGCCGGCCTAGCGGATGTCGATGCGGTGAGTGCCGGCTCGATCGGCTGCAGCGGGATTGGTTCCCGCGCTACCGGTTCCGGCGCAATTGATTCTGGAATTGTCGAATCTGGCGCAAACCGTTCCTGCTCGACCGGTTCGAATGCCATCAGTTCCGGCGCTACTCGCTCCGGCTCCGGCACGACCTGATCCTGCTGGATCGGCTCAGGCGCCAGCGGCTCCAGCTTGATCGGTTCGACCTGACGTTGCTGGATCGGTTGAACCGCAACAGGTTCCAGCGCGGAACGCTCGGCCGGCGGCGCCGCGCCGACTGCGGGCCGCAGTTGCGCCACCACAACCGGCGGCCGTTCAAAGGGTGCGGCCGACTGCGGTTCAGAGGCCACAGCCAGCGGCCGTTCGGCCGGCTGCGGTTCGGAAGCCGCAGTCGGCGGCCGTTCGGCGGGCCGCGGTTGCCCGACCACAACCGGCGGCCATTCGACGGGTGCGGCGGGCTGCGGTTCGGAGGCCGCCGCCAGCGGCCGTTCGCCCGGCTGCGGTTCGGAAGCCGCAGTCGGCGGCCGTTCGGCGGACCGTGGTTCAGCGACCGCAACCGGTGGCCATTCGGCCGGCCGCGATTCGGAGGCTGCAGTCGGCAGCCGTTCGGCGGGTGGTTCCGTGGATGGTTCGGGGTTGGATCGTGGTGGGCGGGAGGCGGCGATGCCGAGTCGCCGGCTCTCCGCGAGGCTCAACCGTCGAGTCGGCGCCTGCCGTGGTTCGACGTGGGCCGGCTCCTGGCTGACGGCATCGGACCCCTCGCGTGCGGCCGTCAGTATGGCCCGCAGGTCGGAGATGGACTCGTCGGTGATCCACCCACCGACCGTCGCCGGGTCCGGCTCGGCATAGCCCAAAGCCGGAGCGGCACTCGGCTCGACGGGTGCCGGATAATCGACCCACGACGCCGTCGGCGCGGCAACGTACTCGCCCGCCGCCACCGTCAACGGCCCCGGTGCGGCGGCCGGTCGCTCCAGCACCCGAACCGCCCACGGCCGAACCGGTTCCGGCGCAACGGATGGCCGCCGGGCCAGCAGATGCCGCAGCCACCCGGACCGTCGAACCGTCACGACGCCGCGCGGCACGGCGACCGCCCCGTACACGCGCCCGCTCGGTGCGTCCAGACGGTTCGTCGGCGCCGGCCGGGCAAGCAGCGACCGGGTGCCGGCGACGTCCGGCAGCCCGAACGTGTCGGCCGTCGTGATCGGCGGCCGGGACCACACGGTCACCTTTGTCCACGCCGCAACGGGTTCGGCGGACGGCAGGTCCCGGCGTCGGAACGGCCAGCGCATAATCCTGCCTCCCTGGCTACTGGAGTTGTTCGAACGGTGCGATGCCCGTAGGCGGTTCCTGGCCGCCGCGTTGGGCGTTGATGCTGCCGACCCGCTCGATCACCTCGGCTCGGACCCGGTGCGGGAGATCGAGAATTGCGTCCAGTGACCAGTGCAGGTAATAGGCGAGGTACACGGCCTCCTCCCAGAGCCGGCCGGCCGCGTACCTCAGGATTCCCCCGGCGCACCACCTGCCAGGTCCACCGCGAACGCGTGGCCGCACGCCGGGCAGGTGACGTCCGCCTCGGTGTGGCCCTCCTGGTTGATCCTGCGATAGAGGTCCTGCAGGAACGCCAGATCCGACGCGAACAGGTTCTCGATCACGAATTCGTTCAGCGGTGCGATCCCGCCCAGCTGCCGGACAGTGTTGGCCAGCAACAGAACGGTCAGGTACGCCGGGTTCTGCCGGACCCGAGGATCGGCCTGGGTGTTGATCTCGTCCCGTGCCGTGGCCAGCCGCATGACGCCGTCGCGGTGCACGGTGCCCCGGTCGTCGACGAAGCCGCGCGGGAGCACGAACGGATACACCGACTGGATCGGCGATCCGCCCGCCCCACTGGTCACGGTGGCTCCCTGGGCTGAACTGTGTGCCATGTCATGGCTCCGTCGACGTCTACTGGCCGGAACCCGGGATGAAGTCGATCTGGTCGCACACCAGCACGACACTCTCGATGGCCAGCGCGCTGTCGCCGGCCTTGAGCCCGGTGACCTCCAGCTTCTTCGGCCACGCGTTGTGCAGGTGGAACGACATCACCTTCTCGGTGTCGCTCGCGTCCTTCGCGCCCGCCTTGGTCTGCACGACGTGCAGGGTCGCGTCCTGCGGCGCGGTCGGGCTGTTCGCACGGACCTGCAGATGCCACGTCCACAGCGTGGTGTCGGAGTCGAAGCCGCGCTTGAGGGTCACCTCGGGCGGTTTGGTCTTGCCGAACTGCTTGGTGTGGTTGATGCCGCCGTGTTCGGTGCAGTAGATGTACTCCTGGGCGTCCACTTCGGACACCATGCTGCTCATCTCCTGGAACGAGGCGGCCGGCACGCCCTGGATGTCGATGTAGAACCGGGGCGCACTGACGATCTTCGTCTGATTACTCGGGCCTGTCACCGCACTGCCTCCTCTAAGTCACGTCGCTACTCGGCGAGTTCCGCGCCCTGCGCGAGCTGGGACACCCGGAACACCACGAACTCGGCCGGCTTGACCGGGCACATGCCGATGTCGACGGTGAGGATGCCGACGTCGATGTTCTCCGGCGGGTTGTTCTCCGCGTCGCACTTCACGAAGTACGCCGTTTCCGGTGTGCCGCCGAACAACGCGCCGCTGCGCCAGACGCGCCGGAGGAACGTGCTGATGGTGCGCGTGACCCGCTCCCACAAGAACCGGTCGTTGGGTTCGAACACCACCCAGTTCGTGCCGAGCAGGATGGACTTCTCGACGAAGTTGAACAGCCTGCGGACGTTGAGGTAGCGCCATTCCGGGTCGCTGGACATGGTCCGCGC
>DATBCR010000800.1:0-1865 GCA_036270375.1 Pseudonocardiaceae bacterium
GTTCGGCAAGTGGTTCGGCGTCGGCGTCGACCAGGGCGACATCGCGGCGAAGTGGTTCTCGACCGTGCTCGACCAGCCGTGCCGCCTGGTCCGGATCACCCTGGAACACGACAGGGACGGCTGGGGCGAGCACCCCGGCAAGGTGGGTTTCGCCGACGCCCACGCGACCCTGGTGACCGCCGAGTCGTCGCTGGCCGACCTGAACCGCCGGATCGCGGATCGTGGCGCCGACGCGATCCCGATGAACCGGTTCCGGCCCAACATCGTGGTGTCCGGGTGGTTCGACCCGTACACCGAGGACCGGATGCGGGTGGCGGCGGTGGGCACGGTCGAACTGGGCTACGCGGTGCGGGCGGTGCGCTGCGCCGTGCCGACGGTGGACCAGGCGACCGGCCGTCGAGCCGGCGTGGAACCGACCCGCACGCTCGCCGGCTACCGGCGGGAACCGGAGTTCGGCGGTGGCGTCAGTTTCGGCGTGAAGGCCGCCGTGCTGACCCCCGGCCGGATCGCGGTCGGCGACGAGATCACCGTGCGGCGGTGGCAGGTCACCGGCTGATCGTCACCTCGCCGACCCGGCCGCCGAGCGCCTCGGCCGCCGACCCGCCGTTCACCGCGACCGCGATCCGCCCGGCGGAATCCAGGTGTACCAACAAAGTACCGGCCGGCACGTCCGCGAACGTGCCGCCGAACCGACCGTCCACAGCGGACCGGCGCAGCTGCACCCGCAGTGTTTCGCCAGGCCGCGCACCGAACACCCGCAGGTCGTCCTCGCCCGCCGCCAGCTGCAGGTTCCCGAACCGGTCCGCACCAAGGATTTCGCTGATCAGGCGACCGTCATCGACGGAGGTGCGCGGCTCGGACAGCCGACGGAGATCCGCGACCTCGATCGACGGCCCGAAGTCGGCCGGCGGCGCACCGTTGGCCAGGTGCGCGGCGGCCGGCGCGAAGATGTCCCGGCCGTGGAACGTCATGGACACGTCGGGCAACTGGTAGCGCGGCTCGGCCAGTTCGTACGCCGCGACCACCCCGCCGAGCGCGTCCGCGGCCGGTATCAGCAGGCCGTTGTCCGGACCGACGAACAGGCTCGACCCGGCGAGGAGCACCACGGCCCGTCTGCTGCCGCCGACGCCGGGGTCGATCACCGCGAGGTGCACGGACGGCGGCAGGTACGCCACGGTGTGGGCCAGCACGGTGCCGCCCCGCCGGATGTCCTGCGGGTCGATCTCGTGGGTCACGTCCAGTACCCGGACCGCAGGGGCGATGCCCGCGATCACGCCCTTGCACGCGGCGACGAAGCCGTCGGCGGTGCCGTAGTCGGTGGTGAAGCTCACCCAGTCGTAGCGCATTCGGCCATTGTCCGCAGGACGAACGTAGGCTGCCTTTCCGTGCCGACTCTCGCTGACTATCCGCTGGTGGCCACCGGCAAGGTGCGCCATCTGTACGCGGTGGACGACGCCGATCTGCTGCTCGTGGCGTCGGACCGGATCTCCGCGTTCGACCACGTGCTGGCCACCGAGATCCCGGACAAGGGCCGGATCCTGACCGCGATGAGCGTGTTCTGGTTCGAGTTGCTCGGTGATCTGGTGCCGCACCACCTGGTGTCCGCGACCGACCCGCGCATCCCCGCCGAGGTCCGCGGCCGGGCGCTGCTGGTACGCCGGCTGTCCATGGTGACCGTGGAATGCATTGCCAGGGGCTACCTTGCCGGCTCCGGCCTGCTGGAGTACCGCCGCACCGGCACCATCTGCGGCGTGCCGCTGCCACACGGTCTCGGCGAGGCGGACCGCTTCCCGTCGCCGATCTTCACGCCGACCACGAAGGCGGCACTGGGTGCCCACGACGAGAACATGACGTTCGACGACGTC
>DATBCR010000801.1:0-25981 GCA_036270375.1 Pseudonocardiaceae bacterium
CGGCGACCACGGCCGGCAGTGAACTGGCCGTCGGTTTCTATACCGATTCGGGCTTCGGGGACGCGGTGACCCCGGGCGCCGGCTTCACCGGGCGGGTCAACATGGCGCCGACCGGTGACATCGAGGCGGCCACCGAGGACCAGCCGGCATCGTCCGGCGCGCAGCCGAACGCGACGTTCAAGACCGGCGCGAACACCGTGTGGCTTGCGGCTGTTGTGGTGTTCAAACCCGGTGCCGGCACGGGATCGCCGACGGTGCCCGGTGTGCCGACCGGCGTGAGCGCGACGGCGGGCGACGGGTCGGCCGCCGTGACCTGGTCGGCGCCGCCGGACGGTGGCAGCCCGATCACGTCCTACACGGTCACCCCGTACATCGGTACCACCGCGCAGCCCACGACCGTGGTGTCCGGGGCGCCGCCGCCGACATCGGCCTCGGTCACCGGGCTGACCGACGGCACGACCTACACGTTCACCGTCGCCGCGACGAACTCCGTTGGTGTCAGCCAGGAATCGTTGCCGTCCAACGCGGTCACGCCGATGGTGGCGTCGTCGCCTGGGCAGGGGCAGTGGTCGTCGCTGCAGACGTGGCCGATCGTCGGGATCCAGTCCGTGTTGCTGCACAACGGGAACTACCTCGTGTGGGACGGCTGGTCGGATCCGCAGCCGACGAACGAGTGGAATCCGGTGACGCAGGCGTTCAACACCACGACCGCCCCGGCGAGCATCTTCTGCGCCGGCCTGGTGCAGTTGCCGGACGGCCGTGTGATGACCGTCGGCGGCTATGGCGGTTCGGCGCTGAACCTTGGCATCACGGACGCGGACGTGTTCGACCCCGCGACGTCGACGTGGAGCCGGCTGGCCAACATGCACCTGCCGCGCTGGTACCCGACGGTGACCGAACTCGCGGACGGCCGGTACGTCGCGATCAGCGGCAACTCGACCGACGGCAACCACTGGTCGGACACCCCGGAAGTCTATGACCCCACCAACAACACGTGGACGCTACTGTCCACTGTGTCCACTTCGCAGGTGCACGAGACCGAATATCCGTTCTCCTACCTCACGCCGAGCGGGAAGGTCTTCACCATCGGGCCGTCCGAGGACCAGTCGTTCTATCTCGACGTGAACAACCAGACGTGGACCCCGGTCGGGTCGAGCGGACTGCTCAACGGTTCGTCCGACATGTACCGGCCGGGCAAGATCCTCTACACCGGTGGCGCGTCCGACGTGAACACGACGCAACCGGCCAAGGCGAACGCGGCCGTGATCGACCTGAACTCGGCCAACCCGAGCTGGCAGCCCGCGGCGCCGATGGCCAACGCACGGATTTACCACACGCTCACCACGCTCGCCGACGGCCAGGTGCTTGCGGTGGGCGGCGAGTCGACGAGTAACCAGGACGTGGTGACGTCCGGGGTGCTGCCGGCGGAGATCTGGAACCCGGACACCGGGGTGTGGAGCACGGTCGCGCCGATGGCCGCCGCCCGCAACTACCACTCGACCGCCGTGCTGATGCCGGACGGGCGGGTCCTGGTGAGCGGTGGCGGGCATGTGGCCGACAACAGCGGACAGGGCGAGTTCAGCGAGCAGATCTATTCGCCGCCGTACCTGTTCAACGGGCCACGGCCGGCGATCACGTCGGCGCCCGCGTCCGCGAGCTACGCGGCGGCGATGTCGGTCAGCACGCCGGACGCCGCGTCGATCACCGGGGTGAACCTGGTGTCGCTCGGCGCCGACACGCACCAAGGCGACATGGACGAGCACTTCGTACCGTTGTCGTTCACGGCCGGATCGGGCGGCCTGACCGTGCGGACACCCGCGACCGCCGCGTTGGCACCGCCCGGCTACTACATGCTTTTCCTGGTGAACAACAAGGGCGTCCCGTCAATGGCGGCGACGGTCCGCATCACCGCCACCCCGGCGGCGCCGCCGAGCGCACCCGCCAACGTGACGGCGACGGCGGGCAGCGGCTCGGCGTCCGTGCTGTGGTCGGCACCGGCGGATGGCGGCAGCCCGATCACGTCGTACACGGTGACCCCGTACGTCGGGTCGATCGCACTGACACCGACGGTCGTCACCGGCAACCCGCCGGCCACCGGCGCGACGGTGACGGGCCTGACGAACGGCACGACGTACACGTTCGCGGTGACGGCGACCAATGCCGTGGGTACCGGTCCGGCGTCGGCACCGTACGCGCCGGTGACGCCGTCGGGCACGGTGGTGCCGGGATTCGTGCAGCAGGCCACCGGACACGCGTCGTCGACGACACATCTCGCGGTGACACCGGCATCGGCGGTGACGGCGGGCAACCGGATGGTGGTCGAGGTCGCCACGTGGGGCCAGGCCGGGCCGACCGCGAGTGGCGTCGCCGACTCGGCCGGGAACCACTACGTCGAGCTGTCACATTTCACGGCGTCGGACGGCACGGACCTGAGCGTGTGGAGCGCACCGATAGCGCAGGGCGGCGGGACGAGGCCGGTGGTTACCGCGGCGCTGAACGGATCCGGGGACATCGGCGTGGCGGCGCTCGAGTATTCCGGTCTGTCCACAGTGGCCGATGCGTCGGTGCTGGACCAGTCGGCACACGCGGCCGGCAGGACAAGTGGTGCGGCCACGGTGAGTTCCAGCACGACCGGCGCCACCACATCCGCGAACGAGTTGGCGATCGGTGTGTACGCCGACTCGGGGTTCGGCGACAACCTGAGCGCCGGCACCGGTTTCACCGCACGCGCGAACGTGTCGCCGACCGGAGACATCGAGTTCCTTGTCGAGGACACGGTAGTAGGCCAGGCCGCCCAACCGGCGGCGACGGTGCGTACCGGGGCGAGCACGGTGTGGTTGATGGGATCGGTCGTCCTGAGGCACTCCTGAGCGGCGGCAGGCGGTAAGTACCGGTACGGCCCGTGGTCCAGTTGACATGGGCCGTATTGGTCCCTACGTTCCGAAATGCCGCATATGTGACGTCTGCCATAAGACAGTCAGATAATCACATATCTGAACACGAAGGTCACGTCACCGACCAGCGAGATGAACGCCGACGGGTCACCGGCCAACTGGTCCATCCCCGGCACGCACACATTGTCGGCCACGGTGAAGGTCACGCAGGTCCCAGACCACGTGTGCGTAGGACAGATACACCTGGGCCAGAACTCGGGCTCGACGAAGCCGCTGCTCGAGCTGTTCTACTACAAGAACGGCAACATCAACATGGCAATCGAGCAGACACCGGCGGGCGGTAACGAGGTGCTGCACGCGGTCGGAAACGTGCCGCTCGGCAAGCAGTTCAGTTACGTGATCACGTTGACCGGCGGCAAGACAATCGGCCTGAAACTAAACGGCACCAGCCATTCTTGGGCGCTGCCGTCGTCATTCAACGGCTTCCCGATGTACTTCAAGGCCGGCGACTACGACCAGTCTACTGGCGGCAGTTCAACGGTCGGCGCAAAGGTCCAGTTCTATGCATTGTCGGTCATGCACGCGGCCTGACCGTCCGCAGTGGGGTGGGAGCGCGCTCGAGAACCGGGCGCGCTCCCACAAACGTGACCATCTACCCGGCCGCACGCGGGCGGCTGTACTGTTGCTCGCCTTTCTGTGTTTGGTCGATATCGTTCAGGGGTGGACAGCGGGACCGACGTCTGGTGCCGCAGTGACATTCCGAACGAAAGGCAGAAACCGTGGACCCCTTCATGCTGGCGGCCGATGCGGACGACGCTGAACCCGACCTCACCGAAGAGATCGGCGAGGGCTTCAAGAGCCGACTGACGGACGCCGGCGTCGACATAACCGTCACCACCTGGGCCGGCTTGCTCGGATGGCTCACCACCTCGAGGTCTTTCGGCGAACTGCTGCGTGTCCTACGGATCACCCGCGACCACAAGGGCGTTCGTGCGCTGTTCGAGGCGCACATCGTCCCGCTGCTGTGCGATTGTGCTGAGCAGGGAGAGCCGGTGGACCTGCGGGGCGCTGCGCCCACGTCGCTCGGCAGCCGGCTGGCCGATCAGGGACTGGCAGAGCTGTTAGACATCGAGACCTGGGACGACCTGCTCGAGTTCGACATCGAAGACCTCGACGTCCCAGCGCGCGCGGGCGTGCAGCCCGCGGAGTGGTTGCAGGCCAAGGTGTTGATCGACGCAGCCACCAGCGAGAGCACGACTCGGGTCGGGAGCCGGATGCTGCACGGCTGCGCCAAGCTGGGCCTGGAGATCCAGGACCTCGGCAGCGCCGCTGTGCAGTGCATCAACCCGCTGCACACTCAGATGCTGGCGCTCAAGGCGACCCAGGTGCTGACCCGACACTGCGGCACCAACGGCTCCTGGCGGCTCATCACGGACGGCGCCAACCTCGAATACGTGCTCGCCGAGTCCGCCTTCTTCTTCGATCTGTGGCAGGCATTCGCCGAGATCAAGACCGTCCACGACTGGCTAAAGACGACCAAGCCAGGGATCTACCAGATCGGTGAGGAGGTCCTGGTCATCTGCGAACGGGACGTCAGCGGCAAAACCCTCGTCACCGATGACCTGCAGTTGCAGTTCAACGTCGAGATGCCACTGGACCTGCTGTGCGACTTCGTCCTCACTCTCGATCCGGGCTGGCCGCTGTACCAGGACTGCTTCAGCGTCGACAACTACTTCTGGACGACCGACCGGACCGACAGGGAACTAGCCGCATACCGGAAACTCGCCGCGGGGGTCGAGACGCTCGCGCTGACTGGGCTGGTCAACCAGGAAATCACCGACGACACCGATGCGCAGCGCCAGGTGCGGGGTCTCCTGCTGTTGCTCGGCATGTGCGCCGTGCACCGGGCGGACTATGCCACCGACCCGACAAAGGACATGCCCATCCTGTGCAAGACCAATCCGATATCGCTGATCACATGTCTGGCAGACCAGGGTCTGCTGGCGGACCCAGGTCTGGACGATCACTACGTGCAGCTGCGCAAGGTGCTGACCCCCCTCCTCGCCACATTGATCGGGGCGACGAAAACCAAGACTCAGCTGGACTTCATTGCCACCGTTTACAGAACCGGTGAACATCCGGTGGGTTGCCATGTCGACATCGGTCCTTTTGCGCTCAAGCTGGCCAGCACCCGGTGGACGTCGAAGCGGCGTCGGTATCAGGTGCTACTGGAACTGCGCCGCGCGCCTCTGCACAATATCGACGGCTGTCTCGACGCCGCGCAGCGCGTCTTCAACTACTTCGTGGTCGACCTGGGCGGGCAGTTCATCTGATCTTGAATATCGCGGACTGTTCAGCGAATGAGCATCTGATGCTTGTCATTCTCTGAGTTTGCGGAGGATTCGGGCCAGGTGGGTGCGGTCGGTCGGGCTCAGGCGGTCGAAGATTCGTTCGGTTTCGGTGCCGCTTGCCGCTCGAATCGCCTGCCCCACCTCGACACCGTGTTCGGTCACGCCGACAAGGGTGGCGCGGCGGTCCTGCGGGTCCGGGCGGCGTTCGACGAGTCCTTTGGCCGCCAGGCCGTCGACGACCTCCGTGGTGGAGCGGGCGGCTATGCGCAGGTGTTCGGACAGTTCGGACAGCCGCATCTCACCGTGTCTCGTCAGCACTCGCAGCGCCCTGGACTGGGACGGGGTGACGTCCCAGCGGGCCAGCGACTGGAGTGACGTCTGCCGCAACAGTCGTGCCACCGACCGGAACGCGTCCGACAGGGTGTCGTCGCGGTCCGGGTCCACGCGCTCCGCACTCACGGGAATAGCCTACCAACAGCTCCTGTTGTAGCCTCATTGTGAGGCAACCTCAGTAAGGAGCTTACCTTGGTCTCCGCAACCACCGACCACGAGATCCGCCGCGCCGGGAAGTCCCGCACCCCCCGATCGGTCACGGCCGCCGAGCGGGCACAGGCTCGGGAGGTGTCGCTGCGCCGGATCGGCCGGCTGTTCACGCCCTATCGCTGGCCCATCGTGATCGTTACGCTCATCATCATCGCCTCGTCCGTAGTCGGGCTCGCGTCGCCGTTTCTGCTGCGTGCCGTGATCGACGTCGCGCTGCCGGATCGGAACGTGCACCTGTTGGTGCTGCTGGTGTCCGGCATGGTGGCCGTCGCCGCGCTGACGTCCGCGCTCGGTGTGGTGCAGACCTGGCTGAGCACCAAGACCGGGCAGCAGGTCATGCACCGGTTACGCACCGACGTCTTCACCCACCTGCAACGCCAGTCGATCGCGTTCTTCACCCGTACCCGGACCGGTGAGGTGCAGTCACGCATCACCAACGACATCGGCGGCATGGAGTCCGTCGTCACCTCAACCGCGACTTCGATCGCCGCCAACCTGACCACCGCCGTCGCGACTTCCGTGGCCATGGTCGCGCTGTCGTGGCGGCTGTCGCTGATCTCGCTCGTCGTGATGCCGCCCGCCATCTACCTCGCCCGCAAGGTCGCGAGGATGCGGCGTGCGATCACCACCCAACAGCAGCGTGAACTGGCCAACCTCAACGTCACCGTCGAGGAGGGCCTGTCCATCAACGGCGTCCAACTGGCCAAGACCATGGGCACCGGGCCGTCCCTGATCGCACGGTTCACCCAGTCGTCCGCCCGGCTGATCGACCTGGAACTGCGCTCACAACTCGCCGGCCGCTGGCGGATGGCGTCGATGGCCATCATCTTCGCGGCCATCCCGGCGATCATCTACCTCAGCGCAGGCCTGCCGATCACCGCCGGCACGATGACCATCGGCACGCTGATCGCCTTCACCACCCTGCAGTCCAGCCTGTTCCGTCCGCTGACCGGCCTGATGAACACCGCCGTCTCGGTGATCAGTTCGCTCGCGCTGTTCGCCCGGATCTTCGAGTATCTCGACCTCCCGATCGAGGTCGCCGACCCGCCCGACCCGGTGGACATCGACCTGACGCGGGTCACCGGGCACGTGCGGTTCGAGAACGTCACACTCACGTATCCCGGCTCCGACACTCCCGCCGCCGACGACATCACCCTCGACGTCCCCGCCGGCACGACGCTCGCGCTGACCGGCGAAACCGGCTCCGGCAAGACAACCCTGGCCGCACTCGTCGCCCGGCTGTACGACCCGACCAGCGGCGGCGTGACAATCGACGGCGTCGACATCCGGCGCCTGCGGCTGGCCGACCTCGCCCAGATCGTCGGCATGGTCAGCCAGGAGACGTACCTCCTGCACACCACCGTCCGCGAGAACCTCCGCTACGCCAAGCCGTCCGCGACCGACGCCGAGATCGAGGACGCCACCCGCGCCGCCCAGATCCACGACCTGATCAGCTCCCTGCCCGACGGCTACGACACCATGGTCGGCTCCCGAGGCCACCGCTTCTCCGGCGGCGAGAAACAACGCATCGCCATCGCGCGAACCCTTCTGCGCGACCCACGCGTACTGATCCTGGACGAGGCCACCAGCGCCCTCGACACCGAAACCGAACGCGCCGTCCAACAAGCATTCGACGCGCTTTCCCACGGCCGCACGACAATCACCATCGCACACCGCCTGTCCACCGTCCGCGACGCCGACCAGATCGCGGTACTCGACCACGGCCGCATCATCGAGACCGGCACCCACACCACCCTGCTCCGCGACAACGGCCGCTACGCTACTTTGGCCGCTTAAGAAGACCCTGGCGGCATGACCAGCGGGTCTACGACGAGTTATGGGCGTTGATCGAGCCAGGGCTGCCGGCGTGGATCGAGCCGCCGACCGACCCGAAGAACGGCAACGACCGTCCCCGCATCGGTACGTTGGGTCTGACCGGCCTGTGCACCGATCCGGATGTGCCGGACGCTGCCCGCACGCTTGCGGATTGGTCGGCTCGGCATGCGGGTAGCCTTGGCCTGAACGATGTGCGCCTTCCGACAACGGCGGACCGGCGAGTCCCGGATGGGCTGCGGGCATTCGCCACCACGACCGGAGCCGTGTAGCTGCTCGACATCACATGTTCTGGGCGCCCGCTTTGATCGCCTCGCGGATTCGGGTGTACGTGCCGCAGCGGCAGATGTTGCGGATCTGGTCGAGGTCGTCGTCGGTGATCTCGCGGCCCTCCGCCCTGACCTGCTTGACCTTTGCGACGGCCGCCATGATCTGGCCGGGTTGGCAGTAGCCGCATTGGGCGACGTCCGCGTCCAGCCACGCCTGCTGCATCGGGTGCAGGTCCTTGCCGACCGTTGCGGGTAGGCCCTCGATCGTGGTGATCTCGTCGGTTGGCTGGATCTGGGACACCGGGACCGAGCACGGGTTGAATGCCTTGCCGTTGATGTGCGACGTGCACGCCTTGCACACCTCCAACCCGCAGCCGTACTTCGGGCCGGTGATGCCGAGGATGTCGCGCAACACCCACAGCAGGCGCACGCTGTCGTCCGTGTCGACGGTGACCTGGGTGCCGTTGACGGTGAAAGTGTGGCTGGACACCAAGTTCTCCTAGCGAGCTCAGAAGGTATTGACGAGGCCGTCGGTCGGCGACTGGGGCGTTGACGGTTCGAGCGGGAACGGCGTGAAACCCAGCGTGCCGTGGTTGATCGGGAACGACGTCGGCATCGTGCCGGTCGCGCGGGCGTAGGCGCACGCGACGGCCGCGAGCGACGGCGCCACCCCGAGTTCGCCGGCGCCGCTCGGTGACGTCGACGTGTTGGGCATGATCACGACCTGGATGTCCAGCGGCGTGTTCCACTGGCGTGTGTAGAAGTAGTTGTCCCAGCTGCCTTCCAGCGGGATGCCGTGCTGGATGTGCAGGCTGGACGTCAGCGCGAGCGCGATGGCGTCGTTCATCCCGCCCATCATCTGCGCTTCGAGGCCGCGCGGGTTGATCGCGAAACCGGGGTCCACCACGATCGTCGCCTTGGTGACGCGTGGCCCGGTCACCGCGTTGGGGATCTGGCGGTTCACCGTGGCCGGCGTGCAGTCGATCTCGACCAGGCACGCGATCGCGGCCTGGTACTCCGCGTGCACACCGACGCCTTGCGCCATGCCCTTCGGCAGCGTCGCGCCCCAGTTGCCCACCTCGGCCGCCTTGTTCAGCACGGCCAGCACACGCGCGTCCCGCAGGTACTGGCGCCGGAACGCCACCGGGTCCTGGTGCATCATCGCGGCCAGCCGGTCCACGACCAACTCCTGCGCGCACACCACGTTCGGCGAATAGATGTTGCGCATGCTGCCGGTGTTGAACTTCAGTGGCACCTCGTTGAGCAATTGCGTCGTCACGCCGAAGTTGTACGGCGACGACTGGGACAGCTCGAAGATCGTCTCCGCGAAACTCAGGTTGCCCGCGACCGGCAGGCTCGCGGCCGTGGCTGTAATCATCTCACCGAGGCCGTGGCCGAAGTCGGTCTGCACGCTCGTGTGCCGCTGTTCGTACGTGATCACGTTGCCCAGTAACACGTTCGCCCGCACCCGGGACGTGCACATCGGGTGTGTGCGGCCCTGCCGGAAGTCGTCGGTGCGCGACCACGACAGCTTCACCGGCTTGCCCATCTTCTGCGACGCCTCGGCCGCCTCGGCCGCGACATCGTGGAACAGGTGCCGGCCGAACGATCCGCCGCCCGGCACCACGTGCACCGTCACGGCGTTCTGCGGCAGGCCGAGCATCGCGGCGATGGCCTCCAGCGCGACGATCGGCACCTTGAGGCTGGACCAGATCTCGGCCCGGTCGGACCGCACGTCGGCGATCGCGTTGTCGGGTTCCAGAGGGGCGTTGCTGGCGAACGCGAACGTGAATTCGGCATCGACTGTTTGGGTCAGCAACGGTGGCACCACCAGTGGCAGCTCGGCCGCCTTGAGCGCGGCGAGCACGCTCGCGTCGGACTGGTTGTCCACGGTGCCGGCGCCCCACGTCACCCGCAGGGCCTGGATGGCGTCGATGCACTGGCCGAACGTCTGCGCGCGGACCGCGACACCGTGCGAGATGACCGCGATGTCCGTGACACCAGGCATTGCCAGCACTGCCGCGGTGTTGTTGACGGCGACGACGGTGCCGTTGATCGTCGGCGGGCGGGCGACCATGGTGGGCAGCGCGTTCGGGACCCGCATGTCCATGCCGAACGTCTTGCGGCCGGTCACGATGTCGTGCGCGTCGATGCGGTTCTGTGGCGTGCCAAGGATTGTGAACTGCGACGGCGACTTCAACGCTGGCACGGCGACCGCGACAGTTGTCGAGCTGGCCGCTGCCGTAGCCAACGATCCATAGGTAGCCGCGCCGCCGTTCGGGGCGGTGACCACGCCGTTCGCGGTCCGCAGCGTTGCCGGGTCGGCGTTCCACTGGCGGGCGGCGGTTGCGACGAGTTGCTGGCGCGCGATGGCGGCGGCCGTGCGGACCGGGAGGTAGATGCTGCGCATCGAGTTGGAACCGCCGGTGAGCTGGTTCATCAGCAGTTCCGGACGGGCGTCGGCGAGAGTGACGGTGACCTTGGCCAGCGGCAGGTCCAGTTCCTCGGCGATCATCATCGCGACGGCGGTCGTCATGCCCTGGCCGACCTCGCAGCGGTGTGCGGCGAAGGACGCGGTGCCATCCGGGTGGACCTGCACCGAGATCAGGCCCGCGGTCGGCGCGGCGGCCAGGTTCTGCAGGTCACCGAGGTCGAAGATCTCCTCCGGCTGCGGCAGGGTCGGGATCGACGCGTCGGCGCTCTGCGGGTCGAACAGCTGCACGCCGATCGCCAGCGTCGGCGCGGCGAGCAGGTAGCCGAGGAACCTGCGGCGGCCGAGGCCGGTGGGCTGGCCGTCCGAATCATCCGGTGAACGACGGTGTGGCACCACGGATAGTCCCTTCAACGATATTCGACGCACGTGCCGCGAACGCTCCGCTGTCGCGTGGTCGCGGGCTGCGGCGATGCGCTGCCGAGTGTGTCAGGGGGCACCGCGTGTGACCATCGCCACGGTGCCTACTTCTGGCGTAGTCGTGTTGTGCACGGTGCACAACGCGCCGCATCTGCGTCAGAAAGTGGGGTGTCCTGGCAGCAGAAGCGACGCGGCCCGCAGTGCGAGTGCCAGTTCCACCTGGCCGGCTGGATCGGTGAAGTCGTGGCCGGTGATGGCCTGCATGCGCTGCAGCCGGTTGATCACGGTGTTGCGGTGGCAGACAGCCGCGGCGGCGGTGCGCTGGATCGAGCCGCCGGTGGCCGCCCAGATCTCCAGCGTGCCGAGCAGTTGGCGGCGTTCCGGGGCGGGCAGCGCGAGCAGGCCGCCGAGCCAGCGGTGCACGAGTTGGTCGGCCAGGGCCGGCGCGCTGAGCAGCAACGCCTCGGGCAGCCGTTCGGCGAGCACGGCGATTCCGTTGCCACCAGGTGGAAGCGTGCGCCGGGCGAGGACGGCCTGCCGGTAGGCGGTGTCCACATCGGCCAGTCCGGGGACAACGAGGGACAGTCCGGCCGGGACGGTGAGCACGTCCCGCAGCGCCGTCGCCGCGGCATCCACAGTGGATGACTTCAGGGCGAGCAGGCCGACCAGGGTGTCCGCCCGCACCTGCCAGGCCGAGCGGATGTCCTCGGTGGACAGCCTGCGCCGCAACGTGATCATGGCCTGGTCGGAGTCGGGGCCGACGTCGGCGACTACGACGGCGTACGGGGTGTCGACCGGCACGTCGATGATTCGGGACGCCTCGTACTGGAACGCCATGTCCTGCGCCCGGCCGTGCAGCAGGCCCTCCCACAGCGCTGCCCTACGCTGCTCGTCCGCACGCACCAGGTCCCGGCTGGTCGCGTGGTAGGCGGCGGCCACCTGCGCGGACGTCGCGTCCACCACCTCCCACACCTGTGTCGCGACATCCAGCAGGTCGTCCGTGTCGACCGAATCGTCCGTATGTGCCTGCTCGATCAGGGCTTCCCAGACCAGCCGGCCGCCGAGCCGGAACGAGCGCAGCACGTCGTCAAGCGGCATGCGCTGCTCGGCGCGGCGGCGGCCGGTGGCGCGGGCCGCGTCGTAGCGGGTGTCGGTCTCGGCGGGGCCGCGGTCGGTGCCATCGGCGATCAGTTCCAGCACGCTGCACAGGTTGTCGTGGCAGGAGCGCCACAGGTCGTCGTCCGGCACGCCGACCGTCCGGTAGCCGGGGTGCTGTTCGTGCAGGGTGCGCACCAGGTTGTCGGTCAGGGTGGACACGCGCGCCGACACCCGCGCCGCGAGCGACTCCGCCGCGCGGGCCGTGCCAGGACCACCGTTGCGCCGTCCCATGAACAGGCAGCATCGCACGTGTGCGACCGTTCGGTGACAGGAGGTTGACAAACATGGATCGGGTAGCTGTGGTGACCGGGGCCGGCTCGGGGATCGGTCGGGCGGTCGCGGTGGCGTTGGTCGGGGCCGGTTACGCGGTGGTGGCGGCCGGGCGGCGGGAGACGGCGCTGGCCGAGACCGTCGCGCTGGCCGGGTCGTCGGTGACGGTCGTGCCGACCGACGTGGCCCGGCCGGAGTCGGTGCTGGCGTTGTTCGACGTCGTTCGGGAGCGGTTCGGGCGGCTGGACCTGTTGTTCAACAATGCCGGGACCGGGACGCCTTTCGTGCCGTTCGACGAGTTGACGTACGGGCAGTGGTGTGCGGTGGTGGACGTCAATCTGACCGGCACCTTTCTGTGTGCCCAGGCGGCATTCGGATTGATGCGGGAGCAGGATCCGCAGGGCGGCCGGATCATCAACAACGGGTCGATCTCGGCGCACACGCCCCGGCCGCGCAGTGCGCCCTATACCGCGACGAAGCATGCGGTAACAGGGCTGACCAAGTCGCTGGCGTTGGACGGCCGGCAATACGACATCGCGTGCGGTCAGATCGACATCGGCAATGCGGCCAGCCCGATGACGGAAGCCATGCATCACGGTGTGCCGCAGGCGGATGGCTCAGTTCGGCCGGAGCCCGTGATGGACGTCGACAATGTGGCGCGGACCGTCGTGCACATGGCGTCCCTGCCATTGGACGCGAACATTCCGTTCGTGACCGTGATGGCGAACGCGATGCCATTCATGGGGCGTGGATGACATCTAGCCGATCGCGGCCAGTGTGCCGTTGCTCGCGCCGACGATCAACGCGCCGTCGGCGGTCAGGGCCGGGTATGAATTGATCGGCCCGCCCAGATTCACGTCGAACAGCACCGTGCCGTTCGGTGCGATCCCGTAGACGTGGCCGTTCTGGCCGCCGTAATACACCCGGTAGTCCTTGTCCACGATGGTCGAACTCCAGATCTCGACGTTGCCCACCCGGTAGTCGGCCTTCTCGGTGCCGGTGGCGATGTCGAACACGTGCACCCGGCCGCTGTGGTCGGCCACGTACGCGAGGCCGCTCGCCGTGACCGAGGGGGAGGAGTACGTGATCACCCGGTTGCCGCGCCAGGCCGGGGTGCCGTCCGGGTGGTACGCCCACTCGTGGGTGCCGTTGGTGCCGAGCAGGACCGTGCCGTCGGCGGCCAGGCCGGGGGACACCTCCGTGTTGCCGTCGTGCGGGTCGGTGCGCCACGCGATGGTGGCGCCGGTGCCGTGGTCGTCGATGGCGACAAGGGCCGTGCCGGACGTCGTGTAGACGCGGCCGGCGCCGTTGGTGACCACGGACGCGAAGGACGCCGCGCCGGTCTGCACCGTCCACACCAGACTGTGCGCACCCCCTGGCTTGACGTCGATCGCGCTGACCCCGCCCGAGTTGTCGCCGACGTAGACGCGGCTGCCGTCGGCGCTGGCCGGTGAGGTCGGGCTGTCCGGAAGCTTCTGCGTCCACAGCTGTTTGCCCGCGGGCGACAGTGCGACCAACTGCGCGGTGGGTGTCGGGTACAGGATCGTGCCGTCGGGCAGGACGAGCGGCGACACGGACAGGTCCCCGCTGGGGTTGCTGGTGTGCGCGTCGTACGTCCAGCGGTCCTTGCCGGTCGCCGGGTCGATGGCGTGCAGGATGCCGGCGTTGGACGCGGCGTAGATCGTGCCGTCCGCGCCGACCACCGGGCCGGGCGTGACGTCGCCCTCAAGGGTGCGGTGCCAGCGCACATGTCCGGTGGTGGGACCGGCGGTCAGGGCCGATCCGCTGTGCCGGGCGTCGTGCAGCGCGGCCGGCCACGGCGCCCAGTCGGCCTTGCCGGGCGCGGTGGCGGGCACGGTGAGCGGCTTCAGCGCCACGTGTCGCCCGGCCGCTGTCGCCGGTGCCGGCGGGGCGGCGTGCGTTGCGGGTGTGCTGCCGCAAGCCGCGAGCAGAAGCAGGAGTCCTACGAACGGGAGGAGCGTACGCGCGATCACCCGACGTAGCGTAGAGCCATGGTGCCAACCAAATCAGCCGAACTGGCCCGTGGGGCCTTGGACTGGCTCCTCGCGTCCGCGCGACCCACCGAAACCGGCATGACCTGGACCGCCACGCCGACCGAGGACGAACCCGATTCGAGGCTGTACAGCGGGGCCGCCGGGATCGTGCTGGCACTGCTGGAAGGCCACCGCCACTTCGACGACGACCGCTACGCCACGGCGGCCCTCGCCGGCGCGCGGGAGATCGCGGCGGCCGTCGAGCCGGCCGACGACAGTTCGCTGTACCTTGGCCGGACCGGGCTGGCCGTCGCGCTGCACGCGGTCGGCGATCTGTTGCGGGACAAGGCGACCAGCACGGCGGCGGACCACGCGCTTGACCTGGTCCGGTCCCGGTTCGACGGGCAGCGCTGGAGCGAGCACTTCGAACTGCTCGCGGGGAACGCCGGTATCGCGCTCGGGGCGCTGCGGGTCGGGGACGTCGAGTTGGCCTGCCTGGCCGTGACGCCGTACCTGAACTGCGCGGAGCCGACACCGGGCGGTGTCCAGTGGGCCGTGCCGGCGGTGGCGTCGGGCGCGCGGTTCCACCACATCTCGCACGGCACGCTCGGCATCGTGTACGCGCTGGCCGCCGTCGGCGCGGCCACCGGACGGTCGGACTTCGTCGAACTCGCGCTCGCGGGCGCTGCGGACGTCGTGGCCCGCAACGAGGGCGGCCCGGCGGATTTCCTTGTGCCGCACTCCGATCCGCGCCACCGGCCGGAGCGGGTCGAGCGCTACAGCTACGGCTGGTGCCACGGTCCGGCCGGCGACGCCCAGGTGTTCCGGCTGCTCGGCCAGGTGACCGAGGATCCGGCCTGGGGCGCGTTGGTCGACCGATGCTGGCACACCGTCACGCACTCCGGCCTGCCGCAACGAGCGCGGCCCGGCTTCTGGGACAACAGCGGCCGCTGCTGCGGCACGGCCGGCGTGCTGGCGCTGGCGTGCGACCGGCAGGTCGAACAGCGCGACGGTGCGGCGTTCGCGAACATCCTCGTGGACGACATCGCGGCACGAGCCACCGTCGACGCCGACGGAGTGCGCTGGTCCAACCACGAACACCGGGAGACACCGAGCACGCTGCAGCCACGAACCGGTTGGGCGATGGGCAATGCCGGCATCGTCCGCGAACTGCTCCGCTTCGCCCGCATCGGCACCGGCGGCGATCCCGGCTATGCCGTCGACTGGCCCGATCACCCAGCCACTATCGTCCGTGACACCACGAAACAACACTGCCCGGAGGAGGTCGGATGAGCCTGCTGGGCACAAAAGTCGTGCGCACCGAGGATCTGAGGCTGATCACATCGGGCGGCGTGTACGTGGATGATCTGCGCGAGCCGATGCTGGCGGGCGCGGCGCACGCGGTGTTCGTCCGGAGTGTCGTGGCGCACGCGCGGATCGGGTCCGTCGACGTGTCGGCGGCGTCCAAGGCGCCGGGGGTGGTCGGTGTCTTCACAGCCGCCGATCTCGATCTGGCGCCCGCGTCGGACGAGCCGACGGCCGAGCCGTGGCTCGCCGGTGACGTGGTGCGTTACGTCGGCGAGCCGATCGCGCTGGTGCTCACGGAGGAGCGATACCAACTCGCCGACGCCGCCGAACTGGTGGACGTCGACTACGACCCGCTGCCGGCGGTGATCGGCTTCGACAGCGCGTTGGCCGGTGATCCGCTGTTGTTCGCCGGGACGGACAGCAATGTCTTCCGCACCAACGGTGCGCCGCTCGACGAGTCGACGTTCCGAGACTACGAGGTCGTCGTGACCTGCCGTACCGTCAACCAGCGGGTGGCGCCGTCGCCGATGGAGGCCAGGGGTGCGTCGTGCGTGTGGGGCGCGGACGGCCGGCTCGTCATGTGGCTGTCCACGCAGAACGCGCAGATCGCCCGTACGACGCTCGCGAAGCGGCTGGACGTCGATCCGGCGCTGGTGCGGGTCGTCACGCCCGATGTCGGCGGTGGTTTCGGTGCCAAAATCGGCGCGCACCCGGAGGCCGTGGTGCTGGCGTGGGCGGCGCGGCGGACCGGTCGGGCGGTGCGGTGGATGGAGTCGCGCAGCGAGAACCTGACCGCGATGACGCACGGCAGGGGACAGCGCCAGACGGTCACGGTGGCCGGGCGGCGGGACGGAACCGTTGCGGCGCTGCGGTTGGACATCGAGCAGGATCTCGGGGCCTATCCGCGCGCGCCGCACCTGCCGGGGCTGACCGAGATGATGGCGTCCGGTGTGTACCGCGTGCCGAGGGTCGAGACGTCCGCCGTCATGGTGCTGACGAACACCGTGCCGATCGCCGCGTACCGGGGTGCGGGGAGACCCGAGGCGGCGGCGGCCGTCGAGCGGGCGATGGACGTGTTCGCGGCCGAGATCGGCATGGATCCGGTCGAGGTGCGCAAGCGTAACTTCATTCGGCCGCAAGAGTTTCCGTACCGGACGCCGAACGGGACCGAATACGACACCGGCGAATACGAGGCCGCACTGGACCGGGCGCTGGCCGCCGCCGACTACTCCGCGCTTCGCGCAGAACAGGCACGTCGGCGGGCGGCCGGCGATGTGGTCGCGCTCGGCATCGGAATCTCGACCTATGTGGAGATCACCGGCGACGGGAGCGGCGAGAGCGGCCGGGTGGACGTCAACCGGGACGGCTCGGTGACCGCGTACACCGGCAGTTCCCCGCACGGCCAAGGGATCGCGACCACGCTGGCGATGCTGTTGTCCGACCGGCTCGGCATCCCGATGGCGCGGATCACGGTTCGGCACGGCGACACGGACGAGGTGCCCAAGGGCATCGGCACCTTCGGATCCCGCTCGCTGCAGCTCGGTGGTTCGGCGATCCGGCTGGCCGCCGACCAGGTCATCGAGCGGGCCCGGATACTGGCCGCGGACCTGCTGGAGGCCAGCCCGACGGACGTCGAACTGGACGTGGACCGCGGCGTGTGGCAGGTGCGGGGCGCGGCGTCGGCGGGTTCCGTTGCCTGGCAACAGATTGCCGAACGGGAGCCGCTGTCCGAGGACGTGTGGTTTGGTGATGGCGCGTCGACGTTCCCGTTCGGCGCGCACATCGCGGTCGTCGACGTGGACACCGCGACCGGCAAGGTGGTGCTGCGCCGGATGATCGCGGCCGACGACGCCGGTCCGGTGCTGAACCCGGTGGCATTTCGTGGCCAGCGGCACGGCGGTCTCGCGCAGGGCGTCGCGCAGGCGATGCTGGAGGAAGTGGGCTATGACACCGACGGCAACCCGGTGACCGCGACGCTCGCGGACTACTCGTTCATCACCGCGACCGAGCTGCCGGACTTCGAGCTGGTCGAGTCCGTCACGCCGACCACGCGGAACCTGTTGGGCGTCAAGGGGATCGGTGAGGCCGCCACGATCGGTTCGACACCGGCCGTGCAGAACGCGGTCGTCGACGCGCTGGCGCACCTCGGGGTCCGGCACGTCGACATGCCGACCACCCCGATGCGGGTCTGGCGGGCGATCAACGAGGCCGGCGGGGCGATCGGCTGATGGTCACCATCAGGGTGAACGGCCGGACCACCGCCAACGCCGTGCCGGACCGCACGCTGCTGGTGCACTACCTGCGGGACACGGTCGGCCTGACCGGCACGAAGGTCGGCTGCGACACGTCGTCCTGCGGGGCGTGCACGGTGTTGCTCGACGGTGAGTCGGTGAAGTCGTGCACGGTGCTCGCGGCGCAGGCGGACGGTCGGGCCGTCACCACGGTGGAAGGTCTTGGTGCGGACGGGGCTCTGCATCCGGTGCAACGCGCGTTCCGCCAGCAGCACGGCCTGCAGTGCGGGTTCTGCACGCCGGGGATGATCATGGCCGCCGTGTCGCTGCTGCGCGAGAATCCGAAGCCGACCAGAGCGGAGGTCCGGCAGGCGCTTGAGGGCAACCTGTGCCGCTGCACGGGTTACCACAACATCGTCAGCGCCGTGATCGACGCAAGCGGTCAGCCGGTGGCCGAGTGATCCCGGCCGAGTTCCGCTACCGCCGCGCGTCCAGTGTGGACGAGGCCCTTGACCTGCTCACCGAGCACGGCGAGGACGCGAAAGCGTTGGCCGGCGGGCATTCCCTGCTGCCGCTGATGAAACTGCGGCTGGCCGCGCCCGAGGTGCTCGTCGACCTCGGCGCGCTGGACGAACTGCGCTACGTCCGGCAGGACGGCGACACCATCGCGATCGGCGCCATGACCAGGTACCACGACCTGCACCGCGACGGGGTGCTGCGTACGCACGCACCGCTGCTCGCGCATGTCGCGGGCGTCGTCGGCGACCCGCAGGTCCGGCACCGGGGCACGATCGGCGGTTCGGTCGCGCACGCGGACCCGGCGGCCGACGTGCCGGCGGCGATCCTCGCGTCCGACGGTGTCCTTGTGGTGCGTGGCCCCAACGGGGGCAGGACGGTACCGGCGGTCGAGTTCTTCGACGGCCCGTTCACCACGGTCCTCGCGCCGGACGAGCTGCTGACCGAGATCCGAGTGCCGTCGCGCGCGGGAATCGGTTGGGGCTTCGAGAGATTCACCCGCCGCGCCACCGACTGGGCGATCGTCGGTGTGGCCGCCGTCGGCGGGGCGGTCGCGCTGATGAACATGGCGGGCACGCCGATCCGGGCCGCCGCCGTGGAAGCGGCGCTCGCCGCGGGCGCGAGCACCGCCGAAGCGGCGGAGTTGGCGGCCGACGGCACGAGCCCGGCCGACGAGCCGCATGCCAGCGCCGACTACCGGCGCCATCTGGCACGGGTGCTCACCGGCCGCGTGCTGGCCGCACGGTAAGGCAGACGGCAACGCTGTCCGGCCGGCACCCGGAAGTGCCCGCCGGACAGCGCCACACGGTTCAGCCGTGTTCAGACCTGCCGGATGTAGCCCGCTCCGTCGCCCGCGCACAGGATGCCGAAGTGCAGGTCCTGGACGTGCATCGCGCCGCCCACTTCACCGATCGTGAGGGTGATGTTGCCCTCCAGTTGGGCCACGCCGTTGGTCATGTACGGGCTGCCGGAGAAGCTGCCGGTGGCGTCCACGGTCGCGCCGACACACGTGCTGTCGGCAACGCAGAACAGCGCCGCCTCGTGCAGGAACAGGCCGTGGCCGTCCATCGTGCCGCCGAACCGCCACTGCACGCCGACGCGGACGACGGTCGGCGAGAACAGGCCGTCGGTGTGCGCCGATGCGTAGGTGTCCCAGCGGTAGGTGAGCTGCAGCGGGTGCTCGACCCGGTCGCCCTGGTGGTCCCAGTTCAGGTCCATCGGCTGCTTGCCGGCGGGCGCGACGAACGCGTAGTTCGGCATCGCCACGTGCTCGCTGTTGCGGCACAGGGTGGCCACGTCCTTGACGGCATTCCAGACATCGCTGAAGGTAACGGCGTCACCCATTTCTGGACTCCTCACTCGGCTGCAGTTCGGCACTGGCCTCACCATCGGCCGCAACCGAATAGCCGTCACCGTGGTGGAAATACGGCTGATAGTCCTCGGTGATCTGGTCCGCACTCTGGATGTGCTGCAGCGAGGCTCTGACTTGGTCGGGATTGGGGTCGGTCATCCCGGGGCTCCTCTATTCGAGCGGTGGTCGGCCAGGTTTCACGCTAAGCGCCCGCGCGATCGGATGAACGCCCAAAGGGGCGGCGAACGGGGCCGCGAACGGGGTCGTGTCGGGCGTCCGCACGAGCCCGGTGCGACGGTCGCCGCGTCGCACCCCGCCCGGTTTGGGCCTGATGGGGGCTTGACGGTGTGTCACCGAGCCCCTACTCTCGACGAGATCGTAAGTAAGACTCCCTAACAAAATAGGATCGGCCGGTCAGGTTTGCGCGGCCGAGACCGCTAACCCCCTGCCCGGCGTGGGCAGGCCCTCGATTCGACCCGTCGATCAGGCCGGCGACGAAGCCGGCGTGGAGGGATCAATGTCACCTCGATTGTTACGTGTCCTGGCGGCCGGGGTCATGGTGACCCTGGTCGTGGTGCTCGGCCTGGTACGCGGTCTGTCGTCTGGCGACACCAACCAGGCGGCGGCGGCCACGACGCCGAAGTCCACCAACGCGCTGTTCTACGTCACCCTCTACGGTTTCGTGGACAACTCGCCACCGAGCGCGATCATCTCCAACCCGGTCATCCACCAGAAGGCCGGCGGCACCGGGACGTTCTCCGACCCCGTCACCTTCGCGACCGACATCCACGAGGAGAAGCCGGGCACGATCGTCTACTACAGCTTCCTGCAGAAGTACTTCATCATGGAGGACACCTGCACGGAGTGCAGCACGGACTTCCGTGGCCCACCCGGGAACGGCGACAACCCCACCCCGGTTCGGGCCGGCCACCTCTGGCGCATCGACCTGTGGGCCGGTGGCGACAAGCGGTCGCTGAAGAACCCGGACAAGACCGCGCTGCTGAACTGCGAGGACAACCTCACGCAGAACAACGGCGGCCAGGTGACCCTCAACCCGCCCAACAACCTGCCGGTCGACACGACACCGATCTACAACGCCAAAACTCGGGCGTGCATGAGCCCACACTAGTTCTGATCGACCTGTCGGGGGTCTGACGCGCACCGCGTCGGACCCCCGACCTCCTCCGCTGCCGAGGTGCCGGCAGACTCATGGTCCCAGCGTGACACTGAGGAGCAGCGGATGACCGATTCGGCGTTGGCGACGACACGACGCTTCCTGCACGGCACGGCGGAGCTGCTGCTCTCCGGGCCGCAGTACCGCACGAGCGGCCGGATCGAGTTGTGCGTGGTTGCCGGCGGTTTCGCCACCGTCGCGGTCCCGGCGCTGCGGGTCGACGGTGGCGAACTCGTGACCGAAACCGGCCGGATCGGGCTGCACGGGCGGGCGTACACCGAGATCGCCGCGCTGGCCGGCGTCCAGGCCGCTGAGCCCTCGGACGTCTACGCGGGTGGTCCGGGCGTGCGGCCGGACGAGGTCGTCACGTTGGACGAGGACGCGCTTGCCGTGTGCCTGCGGGCGCTCGCGCTGGGGGAGAGCAGCCTGCTGGCATTCGCGCCCGATGTCGAGCGGGTGTTGTGGCCGGAGCATTTCGACGTCGCCATTACCGTTGATCGGGTGAATTACGGGGTTTCGCCGGGGGACGGGCACATTGATGAGCCATATGCCTATGTCGGGCCGCACGAATCGCGACGGGGATCGTTCTGGAACATGACGTTCGGTGCCGCGCGTCCGCTGGCCGAGTTGGGTGATACCGAGGCCGTCATCCGGTTCTTCCAGGCCGGCCGGCAACTCGCGCACTGAGCTTTTTTCTATGGCCCGATCCGGTCGCAGCTGGCCAGGTGCTCCGCGGTGTCGGCGACCAGTTCACGAGTGATGTCGAGCAGTTCGCGCAGCCGGGGATCGGTGATGCTGTAACGGATCTGGCGGCCGACACGCTCGAACTCGACGAACCGGCACCACCGTAGGCAGGCGAGGTGGTTGGAGATCCGGCTCTGCGGGCCGCCGATCCGCTCGACGAGTTCGCCGACGGTGCGCGGGCCGGCCAGCAGCTCAGCGATGATCGCGAGCCGCGTCGGGTCGCCGAGCACGCGGAAGAAGCGCGCGTCGGCGACGTGCGGCGCCGTGTTCTGGGTTGCGGTCCGCGCCCTCACCTGGCCGATGGTACTTGAACTCCCGCGATGTATCAGGCTAACCTGATACATCGACGTTCTTCGTTCTATAGCGGATCGAAGGTTGGCAATCTATGGACACGACCGTGGCGTGCCCGCCGCTGACGGCGTCGCGACTGTCGGCCGGCGAAGCGGCCAGGACCGCCGGGGTGTTCAAGGCACTCGCCCACCCGCACCGGGTCCAGTTGGTGAACCTGTTGGCGCGCAGCGGGTTCCCGGTCTGCGTGTGTGACCTGACCGAGGCGCTCGGGCTGGCCCAGTCGACGGTGAGCCACCACCTGCGGCTGTTGGTCGACGGTGGGCTGCTGCACCGGGAACAGCGCGGCATCTGGGCGTACTACTCGGTGGACCACTCGGCGATGCGCCGGCTTGCCGCCGTTGTCGCGCTGGAATCGGACGCCCTCGCCGGCCAGGGCTGACGCGATGGACGACGAGGCGGTATTCGAGCGGTTGCGGGCGCGGGACCATGAGTTGTTCCCGCGTCCGGTGCGCCGGTCGGTGCTGATCGCACTGTGGGTGGTGCTCCTGTTGGTGTTCGCCGGGCTGCTGGTGGTCGCGGCCGCGGTGGGGGTGTTGCGGTGATCGGGCGGCGGCGGGTGCCGCTGCTGTTCCAGTCCAGCAACGCGGAGTGCGGGTCGGCGTGTCTGGCGATGGTGTTGGGGTATCACGGTTATCGCACGTCGGTCCGCGAAGTTCGGGAGTGGTGTCCGCCCGGGCGGGACGGGATCTCGGCCGGTGCGCTCGTCCGCACGGCCCGTGGCGCGGGTCTGGTCGCCACGGCGTATCGGGCCGGTGTCGAGGTGTTGCGGTCGGTTGCACTGCCCGCCGTCGCGCATTGGCAGGACAACCATTTCGTCGTGGTCACCGGGGTCGGTGACCGGTTTGTCTCAGTGGTCGACCCGCTGATCGGCCGGCAGCGGCTGACCTGGCCCGAGGTCGAGGCGTCACTGGGCCGGGTTGTCGTGTCGCTGCGACCGGGTCCGGAGTTTCGGGCACGGACGGTGAAGGAGACGCCGTTCTGGCGGACGTATCTGCGCGGGTTGTTGCGGTTGCCGTCCACGCGCGGACTGTTGCTGCAGGTGCTGGCGGCTTCGTTGGTGTTGCAGGTGTTGGGGTTGGCGGTGCCGTTCGTCAGTCGGTCCGTTGTGGACGGTGCGGGGTCGGCGACGGCGTTGCTCGGGTTGGGTGTCGTGCTCGTCGTGGTCGCGCAGTTGGTCACCGTGCTGTTGCGGTCGGCGTTGCTGATCTATGTGCAGGGACGGTTGGACGCGCGGTCGATGCTGGGGTTCTGCGCGCACCTGCTGTCGTTGCCGCTGCGGTATTTCGAGCAGCGCAGCACGGGGGACATCACGATGCGGATCGGCAGTCTCGCGATTCTGCGGGAGGTGCTGACCAGCCAGACCCTGTCCGCGGCACTCGACGCCGTGCTCGTGTTGTCCTACTTGGGGATCCTGTTCGCGCTCGACGTGACGATCGGCATCGCGGTGCTGGCCGTCGTGGTGGTGGCGATCGGGGTGTTGGTCGGCACGACGCGGCGGGTGCGGGAGCGGATGGCCGCCGACATGGCCGCGCAGTCACGGTTGCAGGGGCATGTCGTGGAGAGCCTGGAGGGCATCGCGACGATCAAGGCGCTGGCGGCCGAGGCGCGGGCGCTGGACCGGTGGGCGGAGCTGTTCTTCGGGTGGATGCAGGCGACCCTGCGGCGCGGTTATCTCGCGGCGGCCATCGACGCGGTGGCGGTGTCACTGCGCGCGCTGACGCCGTTGTTGGTGCTGTGGATCGCGATCACGAGGGTGCGGGACGGGTCGATGGGGCCGGGCACGATGCTGGCCGTCACGTGGTTGTCCGCGGCGATCGTGACCCCGTTGTCGTCGGTGCTGTCCAACGGGCAGCGGTTGCAGTTGGCCGGATCGCAGTTGCAGCGACTGGCGGACGTGCTGGGGACCGAGCCCGAACAGCCGGGCGATGCCGCGCCCCGATTGACCGGCCGGATCGACCTTGCCGGTGTCGGCTACCGGTACGACCCGGACGGTCCCGCCGTGCTGCGGGACGTCTCGCTGTCGGTGCTGCCTGGGCAGCGGGTCGCCATTGTCGGACGGACGGGCGCTGGCAAGACGACGTTGGGGATGGTGCTGCTCGGGCTCTATCCGGCCAGTGAGGGCGAACTGCTGTTCGACGGTGTGTCGTTGTCGGGCCGGCCGGTGCGCGGGCAGATCGGGGTGGTGTTGCAGGATCCGTTCGTGTTCAGCGGGACGATCCGGCAGAACATCGCGTTCCATGACCCGGAAGTCGACCCGGAGCGGATCGAGTGGGCCGCCCGGATGGCGTGCCTGCACGAGGACATCGTCGACATGCCGCTCGGCTACGACACCCGGCTGGCCGAGCGTGGCACCGGTCTGTCCGGTGGTCAGCGGCAGCGGTTGGCCCTGGCACGGGCGCTCGTGCCTAAACCGGCGATCCTGCTGCTGGACGAGGCGACCAGCCATCTCGACGCGGCGACCGAGGTCCGTCTACATCGGAATCTGGCCGAGCTGGCGTGCACGCAGATCGTCATCGCGCACCGCCTTAGCACCATTCGTGACGCCGACCAGATCGTGGTCCTTGACAAGGGCCGGCTGGTCCAATGCGGAACTCACGACGGGCTGATGACCGAGCCTGGTTGCTACACGGATCTGGTTGCGGCGCAACTGAACGCACCGCACACGCCGGCGATGGCCAGAGTCAGAAACGGAAGGAGGTGACGGTGTATGGAAGAAGCCACGATTGTGAACGCCGTGCTCGACGAGACCGAACTCGACGAGATCTACGGTGGTTCGGGGGCGGAAACCCCACAGTGCGTATCAACGGTATGCTGCGTTGAAAACTAGCGCGGCCGGTCTGGTCGGCGGGCGGGCGATCCGTCCGCCGACCACACGCTCTGCTGGTCACGCAAACCGGCATCCGGATCGGCCCGATCTCGCAGCGCCACGATACTTTCGCCGTCCACCGCGATCTCAGGTGGCGCCGGATGCCCCAGAAACGCCGTCGGACCGGCGGACAGGCCATAGGCACCCGCATTGGCGAAAACCAACACGTCACCCGCCCCCAGTGGCGGCAGCGCGGCCGCCTCGGCCAGCACATCCCCTGGCAGACAAAGACAACCGAGCACATCGGTGCGCACAACGGGACCTGAACGCGAATCCAGGACGAACGGAGCTCCGGCCCGACACAGATCCAGTCCACAAAGGTCCGGACGCTGATGCACACCGCCGTCGACGACCACGGCCGCCCGCCCGTCCCGGGTCTGCCGGCCGCGCACCGCCGTCAGGTAATAGCCGGCCGACGCCACCAGATACCGGCCAAGCTCGATCACCAGTCGTGCCATCGGTAGCTCCGCCCGCTGCCGGGCCAGTTCGTCACGGACCGGACGCAAGTCGAGCTCCGGTCGCTCCATCCCGGCCGGCACTCCGAATCCACCACCGACATCCAGCACCTCGATGTCGATCCCGAGCATCCCAGCAGCCCGCAACCCCAACTCGAACGCACCGGCCAGATTCTTCGCGGCCTGACCACCGTCCAGCACCTGCGACCCGGCGTACACATGAAATCCGACCACCCGCTCGCGCACCGCACGAGGCAGATTCCCCAGCTCCTCCACCGGAATCCCGAACCGGCCGTCCGGCCCCATGATCATCTGACCGAACGGCGTGAAGTCCGGCCGCAACCGCAACACCAACCGCGCTGGACACTCCTGCGCCAGCATCAACAGCTCGTCCACCGAATCCACCGACACCAGCACCCCCGGTCGCAGCCGCTCGATCAGCTCAGCCGACTTGTGTGGACCGGAAACCATTACCTGATCGGCGAATCCGGCCCGTTCGGCCAGCACCAGCTCGCCGATCGACGACACCTCCGCCCCCACCCCACACCCGGCCAGCACCTCGCACACACCGAGCGACGGATTGGCCTTGACCGAATACAACACCTCGACACCGGCCGGCAACACTTCCCGCAGCCGCCCCACCCGCGACCGCAACTCTCGCAGGTCATAGACATAAGCGGGCGTACCGAACCGCGCCACGACCGAGCGCAGCACCCCAGCCAGCGGCTCAGCAGGTCTGGCAGCCGACACCGTCGGATCCCTCCAACATGAAGCCGACCCGCCGCAACACGGCCGGTGACAACGGCAATCGCGGATCGGTCT
>DATBCR010000802.1:0-9129 GCA_036270375.1 Pseudonocardiaceae bacterium
CACCCGGCTCGACCATCCCGGTGGACGAATTCGTCGCCGACATCCTCGCCACCGACGGCCAAGCCAGGTCCGCTCTGTTCACCAGCATCGGCGAGGGCCGGTTCGCCGACGAGGTGGCGGTGGTCGCCCGACTGACACAGCCGATCGCGATACTGCACGGCGAACACGACCAGCTGGTCAACCTGGACTACATACGGGGGCTCACCATTCCAGCCCTCTGGCGCGACGCCGTGCGGGTTCTGCCCGGCGTCGGACACGCCCCACACGTCGAGGCGCCCCAACAATTCGCCGACATCGTCACCCAGTTCATCACCGATCTCGACTGACACCAGCTATTCCAACTCAGCGTATGCGCTGGTAGCGAAGGTAGGCGACGCCGGAGCTCAGGGTCTGGGACTCGGTCAGCCGCAAGTCCAGCGGCTTGGCCAGCGGCGGGAAGTACGGGGTGCCGTCGCCCAGGATGACCGGGTAGACGAACTGGCGGTACTCGTCGATCAGGTCCTCGGCGATGGCGGCCGCGGCCAGGCCCGCCCCACCGATGCTCACCACGCCCGCACCCGGCTGGTCGCGCAGCCGACCGACCTCGGTGGCGATGTCGTCGGTGGCCAGCCGCGCGGTACCGGCCACCGAATTCAGCGTGCGGGAGAACACCACTTTCGGGATCGGCCGCCAGATCCTGGCGAACTCCAACTCCGCATCGCCGGTCATGGTCTGCTCGGCGGTCTCCCAGACCAGCATGGCCTCATAGAGGCCGCGTCCGCACAAGTGTGCGGCGATGTGACGGGTCTGCTCGACGTGGAAGCGGAACTGCTCCGCGTCCGGGGCGGTCCAGCCGATGTCGTCACCAGGGCCCGCGATGAAGCCGTCCAGCGACACGCTCATCGAGTAGATCACCGGCAACATCAGGCACTCCTCAGCGACTGGGCGGTGCGTCGATCATACTAGTCACGCCACACGGCGGCCACCAGCAAGTCCACTGTGGACCATAAGTGTTGCTAATCGGGCACGAGAGGTGGTCGTATGTACGGCGTGACGAACAGCAAATCGCGGATCGCACGATCAGCGGCCGCTGTCGGCGTGGCCATGGTCCTGGTCCTCACCGGCTACCCACCGGCGTCGGCGGCAACCGATCTCGGCACCAACGGCACCGTGGCCAGTCGGGCGGCGGCGGCGCAACAACAGCTGCTCGGCGCGGACGGTCAGCCGTTGGACGGCCGGGGGACCTCGATCGCGATCATCGACACCGGCGTGGATCCGGCCCATCCGGCGTTCCGAGTGCCTGGCGGCCCGGCCAAGATCGTGCGCGACCTGGCGACCGGAAACTGTGTCGGGCAACCGGAAACCAGTTCGGCCTGCCTGACGGACGAGCCCGTCACCACCAACACCGACGCCCCGCTCGGCGGGCACGGCACGTTCGTCTCCGGTGTCGCGGTCGGCGACGACTACGTCCTGCCGGACGGCACACAGGTCGGTGGCAACGCGCCGGGCGCCCGGATCGTCATGATCTCCGCGACCACGCTGCTGATCGGCGTCGCCAACGCGTTCAGTTGGGTGCTGGGCAACCACGACGCCCCGTGTGGCGCGGGTGTGCCGGCATCGACGTGCCCGCCGATCCGGGTCGTCAGCGCATCATGGGGCACCAACGACGCGGTGATCGTCAACCTGGAGCGGCAGCTTGTCCAGGCTGGTGTGGTTGTCGTGTGGGCCAACGGAAACGACGGCGGCGACGGCTCGACCAACAACTCCAATCCCGGCCCGTCGACGGACCCCACCCCGGGAGTGCTGACGGTCGCGGCCTACGACGATCTCGGCACCGGAACTCGCGACGGCGCGGTGGCACCGTCCTCGTCGCGCGGTGCGGCGAGCCAGTCACAGACGTGGCCGGACATTTCCGCGCCCGGGGTGAACGTCGTCTCGTCCTGCACGCCGGGCATGCTGATCTGCGCGACGATCGGCACGAACCCGCGCAACGGCCCCGGCCCCACCGATACCGACACCTACTTCGAGGCGTCCGGCACGTCGTGGTCCGCTCCGGCCGTGGCCGGCATCGTCGCCATGCTGTTGCAGGCCGACCCGGCCGCGACACCGGCACAGATCGACGACGCGCTCAAAACGACCGCGTACAAGTACGCCAACGGTGCCCCGTACGTCGCCGACGGCGCGTACACCTCCACCTTCGACAAGGGAACCGGCCTTGTCGACGCGTACGCCGCCGCGCTGCGCCTCGGCGCCCAGCCCACGAACGGCGGGTAAGTTTCACGGCCGCGCCAGGACTCACCTGGGCCTTTGACCTCCCCAGAGAGGGTGTGAGAGCGATGCGAACTGGCGGATGGCTGGTCGTGGCGTTGTCGGCGGCGGCGATCGCGGTACCCGGGATCTCCGGCACACATTGGTGACGGTGCAAGCAGTTGCCTCCGGCTCGGAGTTGAGTACCACCTCCTCCGCCAGGGGACTTTCACCCCAAGTAGTCGCCCATGCTGGGCGCACAACGGGCGGTGGCGCCATGCCTAAGCATGGCGCCACCGGTGGAACGGACTTTCGGGCTACTCCTTCGGTTGCTCCTCCTCCGTCTCGTCCGGTTCGGGCAGTTCCCGCAGCAGCGTGCGTTCCCGAGCCGGGTTCACCTCGATGACCTTGACGAGGATCTCCTCACCGAACTCGACCTGACCGTCGTTCAGGTCCGCACGGAGGTCCTCGCTCATGTCCCTGACCAGCATCATCGCCGGCCGGGTCACGTTTGGCAGGCGCAGCAACAGGAAACCGCCCCGACCGTCCCGCTCGGGAACGGCCTTGACGACGCTGCCGTAGCCCTCCCAGCCCTGGGTCGCCGAGTCACTGGCCACCCTGGTCTGCCCGGCCGCCACCTTGAGCAGGCGCAGCGACACCCGCCTGCGCTGCTCGTCGATCCGCGTCACGCTGACCTCGACCTCGGTACCGATCGCGGGCAACGCGGAGCCAAACTGGTCCGCGGGCACAAGTCCGTTGACGCCGTTCTCCAGCCGGACGAACACGCCGGCCCGCTCGTTGACGTTCTCCACCCGACTGTGGAACGGCTTGCCCGGCGGGAAGTTCCGGACGAGCGCCGGCCACGGGTCGGACTGACCGCACAGCAACGAGTACCGCATGTCGCCCCGGATCGGGTCGACGGCGAATGCACCGTCAAGGACGGAGCCGATCGGGTACTTGCGACGCATGTCGTTGATCACGCGCGCGTAGTCGACGTCACCATTGCCCAGTACCCCGCGCCGGCCACGGTCGTCCTGCACCACGAGGTAGTCGGTGTCGGCGAAGATCACCCGCGCCGGCACGGACGTGACGCTGGTGTTCTGCATCGGCATCGGCGCCATCTCCTGCGCCAACTCCTTGCTGACCGCCTTGAGCTGCAATTCCAGCTCGGTCCTCATGTGGTTCATGGCCTGGTAGTCCTTGCTGTACGTCAGGTACCGGTACAGCCCACGCACGTCCGTCGGAATGTCCTCCGGCTCCTGCGTGATCAGCACGATCCGCTTACCCAGCAACAGTGCCCAACCGAACTCAAGGGCGACGTTGGCCGAGCAGGCCGTGAAATCGACGACGACGATGCCAGCCTGCTGCATCGCCCGCCACACGCTGTCGAGCACGCCCTGCGTGCCGTAGATGCCGTCGACCCGCACCGGCTCCATCCCGCAGTCGTCCCGCACCAGCGGCACGCACACGTCGTGGTAGAACGCGGTGAAGTCGAACTGCTCGCCGGTGCGCAGTGTCTTGACGTCGAACGGCATCGCGAACATGATCTTGTCCGGCTCCGGACCGACGGTCCGGGTCGGATTGAACATGGCAACCACTGGTGACTCCTTCGATTGTGGGGAACCGAGAATCTCGGCGTTGTGGTCGCCGTCGACATTCGTCTTCAGAACTGACCTGGGTAACGGACGCCGCTGCCCACGAGATGGACATCGTGACGGCCGGATGTCCGGGCCGTGTCAGCGTGACGTATGTCGGCCGAGAACGTGTCGGCCGAGAACGTGTGATCCACACAAAGGGGACCCGTATGGACGCGACCGTTGTCGAGTTGCTTGACGGAGACGTCGTGATCCGGGTCGGGACCGAACTCCTGCCGGTGACCGGCCCGACCACCCGACTGCTGGTCGCGACACTGGCCATGCGGGCGCCGGAATCGATCGCCGCGGAAGTACTCCAACAGAAGACCGGGCAGGCCACGAAGGAAGCGCTGTGGAAAATGGTCTCCCGGTTACGCACGGACCTGGATCTGGACATCGCCCGGGTCGGCAACGGATACGTGTTGCGGCTGGACCCGATGCTGATCGACGCCCGGCGGTTCGTGGCTGTCGCGCGCCGGCCAAGGGCCGAGCTCACCTACGACGACGTCGTGGCCGCGTCGGAGCTGTGGCGGTCCGGCCCGCCGGATCTGGGGGACGCCAGCCTGTGGCGGACCGTGCTGGCCGCCAAGGAAACCTTGGACCGGCGGCTCCGCGACCTCGCGCCGCATCGGCTGCTGATCGTGGAGGACAAGGTCGGCGACCGGCTGCGCAAAGTACTCGGTCAGTACAAATGCGAGGTCATCCACGATCTCGATGCGTTCTGGCCGATTCTGCCCGATATCGACGAACGGTTCGATGCCGCGCTTGTCGACATGAATCTCAGCCCGGACTACCAGGACCGGGACGGCGAGCAGGTGTTGGACGCGATCAGCCGGAGTCGCAGCCGGCTGCCCGTTATCGTGATGACGGCGATGATGCCGAAAGGCTTCAACGTCGCCGCCTATCTGCGACGCTTCAACCTGGCCGGCTTCGTCACGAAGTGCGGCGACGACCAGACAGCCGACTTCTCCGCGATAGCGAGCGCAGTGCACGAACTGTTCGAAGGTGACATCACCACGACGTTGTGCGAACGGTTGGAGGACGATCTGCCGCGAATTGGCCGGCAGGCCAGGAAATGGCTGGAGAGGCAGGGCAGGCAGGCCGACGAGCCGCGCATGCGCAACGAACACGAACGGCTGGCCGCCATCGCGCGCCGCGGCGATCTCGCCGAACTGCGGTCGGCGGTCGCCGCGTTCGAAGAGCGCTACGGATCACCCAGCGCACGCGGGTAACGTAATCCAGGTGGCCGCACGCAACCGCCGTCCGCTGGAGTACGACGTTTCACCCAGCACACGCTGGTAGCGTGATTCGGACGTGAGCGCCACCGAGTACCGGCGCCGGGCCTGGCAGCAGCTCCAACAGACCATCCATTTCGGACACCAGGTACTTCGCGCAGGCCAGTCCCTCCCCCGTGCCGGCGTGCTCCGTCGAGAGCGGCGGTTCGTCGCGGTCGAAGCTGTCCCGCACGGACGCCGGAATTCCCGGCCCGCTGTCACATATGTCGACGACCACCGTCCCGTCGACGAGCGACACGGCCAGATCGACCGTCCCGGAATCCTCGCCGTCCGAAGACAGTCCGCGTCCGGCGGCCTCGATGGCGTTGTGCATCAGGTTCTCCACCGCCAACTGGAGGACCAGCGGCGCACCCCGGCAACTGGCGCCTCGCGCGCCATCGAACAACACGTCCACCCGGTCCTCGCGGGTGCGCACCCGACGCCAGACCAACTCGCACTGGCGGCTGACGTCGACGAGCTGACCGAGGTCGAGCGCACGGTTCCCGGCCCGTCGGACATGTTGTGGATCACTGTCCCGGCCGGCCCACGCGTGCCGCACGTCCTCAAGCACTCGTTCCCGCAACCGGGCCTGCGCCAGTCTCTCCAGGCGTTGGCGACGCTGCTCGGCCTCCTGCCGGAACAACGCGTGCGCCTCGGTCGCCGCGGCCGCCGATCGTTCCAGACAGCGCACCACACCGCAGCCGCACAACGTCAGGTCATCGTTGCCCGCGCTCCAGTTCGGCAGGTACCGCCGCTGTCGCAGCTCTCGCAGCGCGGCCTCGACGTCAAGCTCATCGCTCACGACGGCGCCGATCGCGGTGTCGCCGGCGGGATCGGTGAGCATCGCGATGCCTTCGCGCAGGTCCCGCTCCGTGGTGGCGTCGAGTCCGGCCAACACCAGCAGGATCGCGAAGGCCGCGGTGCCGACCTCGGCGCGCACCACGGCGCCAATCGAGTCCAGGTCCATCCGTCGCCGCACCAGATCCAGATCGAGGCGAGCCGTGTTGGCGCGGTCCGCGTCGTCCTTGGCCGCGCTGATCATCGACAGCACGGCCTCCGCGTGCCCACCCGACAGTTCGAGCAACTCGTCCAGTTCCACCGCGGTCACGGTGAAGCCGAGCAGGTACAGCAGCCACCACACCCGCGCGCGCAGGCCGTCGGAGTCCAAGGCGGCCAGGTCGGCGGCCGCCACCAGAGTCCGCACGTCCAACTGCCTGCAGATGATGCGCAGGAACGCCACCCGCCGCGACGACATCGTCAGGCTGCGCTCGTGCTCGTCGCGGCTGAGCAACGACAGCACCGACGCCACGTCGATCACCACGCCGGCCCGCAACGGCGGTTCGGTCAACTGCAACGACAGGCGGTAGGCCGCGTCCCCGAACTCAGCCCCGATCGCAAACGCCACCGGATCGTTGTCCGCAAAGGACAATCGAGGCAGACGCTGTTCGAACGGCAACAGCAGCCAGGCGTACCGGATGCCGTCCCGTTCCTCGATCCTCGGGTCGACGTCAACGTCGACGACGAGCCGCTGGACCGCGTTCACATACCGCGCGATCCCGTCGGGTGAGCCGGTTGTCAGGTCCCCCAACGAATCCACCAACCGTCGGCCCGCCGTGTCGTCTGCGGCCGGCACGAAGTGCCGAAGGGCGTGCGGGCGGTGCTCCGGCGACGCCAGATCCCGCGCCGCGCGGGCGATCGAGTACCCCAACGGCCACGGCTTCCCGATCTGTCGCACCGGCAACGCGACGCCGTTGGGGCTCGGCTGCGCCAACGCACCGCGCGCCATCCGGTACTGGCCGTCCGCAATCAGTTCCCGGACGTGCGCCACCCACTCCGGTGGCAGCGGTCCGCCGACCGAGTCGAGCCCGTCGTTCAATGTCCTGCCGAGTTCTCCTTCCTTGCCGGCGATGTCGTCGTCGGCCTCGCCCAAGGCCGCGAGCGCGGGCGCGAGCCGTTCGGTGATGCTCAACTGGTTCCGCAACGGTGCTGGCACGTCGACACCGGCCCGGTCGTAGCGCGCGACCAACCGACGGAACCATCCGGTGACGTGGTCGGTGGCGCTCTCCTGGGCGGCGACCAGCGCCGCGCGCAGCGCGTTGGTCGTAGCATCCGGCACGGCCCGTGCCGTTTCGAACTCGTTGATCAGATCCTCGGCAAGCAGGAACTCGCCGCGCTCGATCAACCGGCGGGCGGCACCGTCCGGCGTCCAGGCACATGCGAGATCCTCGGCCAGCAGCGTGGCGACGTGCGCCTCGGACACCAGTTCACCGTTGTGGTAGCCGACCGACAACGCGGGCAATACCCACCCGTCCGGTCCGGTCACCAGCCGGCGGAGCACGTCGTCGTAGACCATGGTCTCCTCAGGCATGGGCCACCTGCCCCGCGTGGGTGATCAGCTCGTCGAGCAGGACGGCGGCCGGCACGTGTTCGATGTCGAGGTCTGGCGCCAGCGTCGCGCGCAGCGCACCGGCGAGCGCGGCGATGCGGGCGGTCGCGGTCCGCTCCGTCGGTGAGACCGCGCGGGACGTCGAGCGGCGGGCACCGGACTCGAGCACCAGTGCCGAGGCCAGCTCGCGTGCCGCGGCCAGGACCCGACCACCCTTGTAGAGCATGGAACGCCGCCGATTGTCGTCGATGGACTTCGAGCTGCCGGCCGCTTTCGTCTGCTTGTTCAGCCACCGGGCCACGTTGGTGTCCGCGTCCTGCTCGACCCAGCCCGCGAGCCCGCCACCGTCGCGCTTGGCGACGATCCGGTCCAGCACGCCGAGCACGCCTTCCTGGCCGAACAGGTGGTCCTTGACCAGGCCGGTGAGCGGGTGGTTCGGGTTGTAGAGGCGGAACTCGTCCAAGGCGACGCCCAACGGTGTCCAGCCCGGGTCGTCCGGCCCCGACACCCGTCCCGTGTCTGCGGCCAGCAGGCCGAACTCGCCGACGTACTCGTTCGCCGCGTCGATGAAGTCGCGCACCGACGGCGGGACGCAGTCGTACCAGATCGGTAGCGGTTCGGCGAGCCGCACATCACCGGTACGCAACATCTCGACAGCTCCGATCGTGGCCAGCGCGGTGGCCTCGGCCGGCGTCGGCGTGCCCAACAACGCGATCTCGGTGAGCCGGTCGACCATCATGCCCGGGTCGCCGCCGACGGTGGCCGCGACAATGGTCACGGTCGGCCGTGGCCGGCAGGCTGCCGGCAGCCCGGCCCGCAGCAGGTGCGCCGTCGACCACCGGCCGCGCCGCCAGTGCACCTGCAGCAGGCGCACACCCCACGCATCGTGCTCGACGTCCGCGTCGGTCGCCGACGCGAACACGGCGGCGCAGACCTGTTCCACCGCACGCGGATCAGCGCCGCTCTCGGCGAGAGCGTCGACGACGGCGAACTCGGTGCCGCCCGCCCTGCCACGCTCGGCGATCTCGCCAAGCACGTCCGGACGAGCGGTCGACAGCATCCGCAAGAGCTGCTCCGCCGACCGATACGCGCCGGGGTCCAGCGCCGGAGGACTGTCGTTGGTCGACAACGCGACGCCGGCCAGCAGGTCGTCGCCGAGAATCCGTTTGGCGGCGTCGGTCGCGACATCCTCGTCGACGATCCGCAGCCCGATCTCGGAGCGCGGCTGCCACCGGCCGGCACCGGGCTGGGCGTGGAAGGACAGGTAGCCGTAGCTGCCGACGACCACCTCGTCGTCGCAGATGAGCGCCTTCACGTCGCTGTCGCCGACCCGGCGAACGATCAGCCGGCCCCACCGGGGCGAACCTGTGGACTCGTCACGCAACCGCTCCAGTTCCGTGACCGCCTGCTTGTCGCCGGCCTCGTCGTGCAGGCGGCGGTAGACGATCGCCACGTGCACGCCCCGGTCGAGGGCAAGCCTGATCTCGTCCACGAAGTCGCCGGTGACGACGGCCGATGACAGCAGGTCGGACGTGATGACCAGCCGCCGCCGCGCACCGCGCATCGCGTCCCACATCAGCGCGCTGTGCAGGTGGTCCCGGACGACGTG
>DATBCR010000803.1:0-8519 GCA_036270375.1 Pseudonocardiaceae bacterium
CCAACGGCATCGACCACGAGCCGATGATCAGCATCGAGCAGACGCCGGGCCAGTGGGTCGACGAGTCGCAGTGGCCGCCGGCCGGTACCCGGCCGCAGGTGATGCGGCCCAACGCCGGCCCGACCGCTGGACTGGGCACGCTCGCGACCGGCGACGGGTCGGGCACCGAGACGATCACGGACTCACTTGATCCGAACGCCACCCGGTTCGAGTGGGCGACCAACCCTGGTATGGCGTCGGGAGATCGGGTCGTGTTCACCAGTGCGCCACTGGCACACGCGGTGCGGCTGGCGGGGACGACCTCGCTGACGGTGTCGGTTCGGTCGAGTCAGCCGGTGGCGAGGGTGGGTGCCGAGTTGGTCGATCTTGGGCCGGCCACGGTGTACAACGCGGGCGGTCTCAACGACGACTCGGGTATCAAGAACCTGACCACGCGGTCGTGTTGGGGTGAGAGTTCGGCTACCGACAGCGCTTGTTACCTGGACACCACGGCCGATCTGGTGAGTGTCGATCAGCAGATCATCGCGGTCGGGTGGACGGATGTGGGGCACTTCGCCAGCCCGTTCCATCAGGTGCCGTTGGACCCGAACCGCTTCTACGGTCGTCGGCTTCCACTGTCCACGATGGACCACGTCGTCCCGGCCGGTCATCGGTTGGCGTTGATCATCGGTGGGACGGACAACTTCACGTTCTTCCTGTTGCACGCCACGACTCCGAACCTGACGTTCAACCTGGCCGACACGTCGGTGTCCATCCCGGTCGCGCCGGGTTCGTCAGGCGGGTTCGTCGGCTAACAGGGCGCCAAGTCGGCGTAGTTGGGTTGTCGCGCTGCCCAGTTCGAACTCGTTGCGCTTGGCTGCGATGAAATACCTGTGCAGTGCGTGGTCCGTGTCGATGCCCATGCCGCCGTGGATGTGTACGGCGGTGTGGGCGACTCGGTGGCCGGCGTCGGCGGCCCAGAACTTTGCCGTCGCCACTTCGGCGCGGGCCGGTAGGCCGGCTGATACTCGCCATGCGGCCTGCCACAACGTGAGCCGGACGGCCTCGACGTCGATGTAGGCGTCGGCGAGGCGTTGTGTCACGGCCTGGAAGGCGGCGATCGGGCGGTCGAACTGCACCCGCGTCCTGGCATGCTCCGCCGTCAGCGCCAACGCCTGCTCCAGCACTCCCAACTGCCGCGCGCACCGCCCGACCGTCGCGACGGTGGCCAGATACTCGACGACCTCTGCGCCACCGATCAACCGGTCCGCCGACACGCGCACACGGTCCAGGTCCAGCCACCCCGCGCTGCCAAGATCCACCAGGTCGACCGGCGTGACCGTCACCCCGGGATCGTCCGGTGTCACCACGAACACCGCCACGCCCACATCCGTCCGGGCCGGCACCAGCAGCGCGTTCGCGACGGGCGCGTACGGGACCGACGCCTTCGCGCCGGACAGCAGCCATCCGTCGTCGGTCCGCTGGGCCAACGTCGCTGGATTGGTCGGGTCCTCGCCGTACTCCTCGGCCAACGCCGCCGTCAGGATCGCGGCACCCGTGGCGGCCGGCGTCGCCCAACGGTCCCGCGTCACCTGGTCACCGAACCGCGCGAGTGCGGCGGCGGCCACCACGACCGAGTCCAGATACGGCACCGGTGCCACCGCACGACCGAGTTCGATCAGCACGGCGCACTGTTCCAACAACCCGAACCCGCCCCCACCGACCGAAACCGGCAGCGCGGCCTCCAATACTCCCGCCGAACCGAGTGCCGCCCACAGCGCACGGTCGATACGTTCACCGTTCTCGTTGTCTCGCAACCGTTCCTGGGTAAGGCTGGCCAGTATGTCCTTGGTCAGTCCCGCGAGGTCGGTGCTGGCCTCGGTCGGCGTGAAATCCACGATCGATCCTTCCGACGAGCGAAAACGTGATCAGTGCCTAGTGATCGGCAGGCCGAGGCCGAGCGACGCCACGATGTCGCGCTGAACCTCGTTCGTGCCGCCGCCGAATGTCAAGATCAGGGACGACCGGTGCATGCGTTCGATTCGGCCGCGCAGTACGGCGCCCGGTGACCCGTCCCGCACATAGCCGGCCGGGCCGAGCACTTCCATCAGCAGCCGGTACGCCTCGGTGGCCAGTTCCGTGCCGTACACCTTGGTTGCCGACGCGTCCGCCGGTTTGAGTGCGGCATGCTGTGCGCCCCAGGCGATTCGCCAGTTCACCAACTTCAGGAACTCGACCTTCGCGTGTACCCGCGCAAGATGCACCTGGACCCACTCCTGGTCCACGACCCGGTTTCCGTCCGGCAGCTTGGTGTCCTGCGCCCATGCCCGGACCTCACGCAACGCCACCTGTAGCGGCGCGGCCGATGTGAGTGCGACGCGCTCGTGGTTGAGTTGGTTGGTGATCAGCGGCCAGCCCCGGTTCTCCTCGCCGACCAGCGACGTCACCGGCACCCGCACGTTCGAGTAGTAGGTGGCGCTTGTCGTCGTGCCGGCCACGGTGCGCACGGGTGTCCACGAGAACCCTGGCGCGTCGGTCGGCACGATCATGATGGACAGGCCCTTGTGCTTGGGCGCGTCCGGATCCGTTCGACACGCCAGCCACACGTAGTCCGCGTACGCGATCAGGCTGGTCCACATCTTCTGACCGTTGATCACGTACTCGTCGCCGTCCCGAACGGCTCTCGTGCGCAGGGACGCCAGGTCGGTGCCGGCGTCCGGCTCGGAGTAGCCGATCGAGAAGTGGATGTCGCCGGCCGCGATTTTCGGTAGGTAGAACGCCTTCTGTTCCGGTGTGCCGAAACGCATGATCGTCGGACCGACCGTGCGGAGTGTCAGGAACGGTACCGGCACGCCCGCGATGGCCGCCTCGTCGGTGAACACGAGTTGGTCCAGCACGGACCTGGCCTGTCCGCCGTACTCGGCCGGCCAGCCGATGCCGAGCCAGCCGTCGGCGCCGAGCTGGCGAACGATGTCCTTGTACGCCGTTCCGTCGCCGTAGTCGCCGCCGCCGGACAGGGCGGCCCGCCGCTCACCGGTCATCAGCGTGGCGAAGTAGCCGCGCAGTTCCGCGCGCAGCCGCTCCTGTGCCGGGCTGTACGTCAGGTGCATGTGCCGTCCCTTCGGGTGGAACGTGTTCTAGTTAGCATACCGCGACCGCCGCCGGATGGATGGGTTAGAACGCGTTGTCTCGGCTACCATGCCGGCGGAGCTGTGGGGCTTGTCAGGAACAAGAACAGATTCTAGTGTGTGGACGATGAAGGCAGCCGTACTGAACCAGATCGGTGACGACAAGCTCGACCTGCGCACGGACGTGACGACGACCGATCCGGGGCCGCGCGAGGTACGTATCCGGGTTCGTGCCACCGGGATCTGCCACAGCGACCTGTCCGCGATGGACGGCACGCTGCCCGCGCTCACGCCTGGCGTGATCGGCCACGAAGGCGCGGGTGAGATCGTCGCCGTCGGCAGTGCCGTCGACAACCTCGCCGTCGGCGACCACGTGATCGTGACGTTCGTGCCGCCGTGTGGCCATTGTCCGAACTGCCTGCGTGGCGAGTTCCACCTCTGCGCCGTGCACACCATCGCGGCCTTCATGAATCCCCGCTTCCGGCTCGGTGACGCCCCGATGTTCGGCTACGCGGGCCTCGGCACCTTCGCCGAGGAACTGGTCGTGCCCGTGGAGGGCGCGATCAAGGTGGCCGACGACGTGCCGTTCGAGATCGCCGCGCTGGTCGCCTGCGGTGTGATGACCGGTGTCGGCGCGGTCATCAACACGGCGAAGGTCGAACCCGGGTCGACGGTCGTGGTGATCGGCTGCGGCGGTGTCGGTATCTCGGTACTCCAGGGCGCCCGGCTGGCCGGTGCCACCACGATCGTCGCGGTCGACCCGGTGATCGCCAAACACGAAGCGGCACTGCGGTTCGGCGCGACGCACGCGGTCACGCCGGACGGGCTGGCCGAGCTGAACCAGGCGCTCACCGGCAGCATGGGTTTCGACCACACATTCGACGTGGTCGGCATCCCGGCCACCATCCGCTCGGCGTGGGACGTCGCGCGGCGCGGCGGGCAGGTGATCGTGGTCGGCGCCGGCCGGGCCGACGCGATGGTCCAGTTCAGCGCCCAGGAACTGTTCCTGCACGACAAGATCCTGCGTGGCTCCTTCTACGGCTCGGCCAACGTGCGCCGCGACTACGACCGCCTGCTCGGCCTCTGGCGGGCCGGCCGCCTCGACCTGGACGGCATGATCAGCAAGCGCCTCACCCTCGACGACGTGAACGAGGGCCTGGCGACACTGCGGGACGGTGGCACCGACCTGATCCGCCAGATGATCGTCATCGACTGACGCGGACCGGCGGGAAGGATCACGGTGGACGATGCGTTGAGTCTCGCCGGACGGGTCGCGGTGGTCACCGGCGGCGGCGCCGGGCTCGGTCGGGCGACGGCGATCGCGCTGGCCGCGGCCGGCGCGGACGTGGTGGTCAACGACCTGGCCGGCACCGACGCCTCGGTGGTCGACGAGATCGAGGCGATCGGCGGCAAGGCCGTGTTCGTGACCGGCGACGTCGGTGAACGGTCCACATCGGACACTCTGGTCTCGACGGCCGTCGACCGGTTCGGCGGTCTGGACATCGTGGTGAACAACGCCGGTGTACTGCGTGACCGGATGCTGTTCAACATGTCAGACGACGAGTGGGACCTGGTGATCCGCGTCCATCTGCGTGGTCATTTCCTGTTGTCCCGCAACGCATGTCACCACTGGCGGGCACGTGCCAAGGAATCTGGGAAATCGGTGTACGGCCGGGTGGTCAACACGGCGTCCGAGGCGTTCCTGCTCGGCTCGGCCGGTCAGCCGAACTACGCGGCGGCCAAAGCGGGCATCGCCGCGCTCACCCTGTCCACCGCCCGTGCCATGGCCGGCTATGGCGTGCGCGCCAACGCGATCTGCCCCCGTGCCCGCACCGACATGACACGCGAGGTGTTCGGCGCGGCGCCCGCGGACGGCGTCGACCCGCTGTCGCCACACCATGTCGCCCCGTTCACCGCGTATCTCGCGTCGCCGGCCGCTGACGCGATCAACGGCCAGGTGTTCGTCGTCTACGGCGGCATGGTGGCGTTGATGTCCGCGCCGGCCGTCGAGCAACGGTTCGACACCGGCGGCGACACCTGGACCATGGTCGAGCTTGCCGACCAGGTCGGCGGCTACTTCGCCGGCCGTGACCCGAAACGCACCTTCGCCAGTTCCGATCTGCTGTCGCTGTAGCCAGCCGAGGAGGCCCCGCACGATGACGCTCACCGTTGCACCGCACCGCGAGGCACTGGGACTCAAGGACGGCCTGCTGTACGTCGACGGCACCTGGCGGGCCGCCGAGGACGGCGCCACCTGGACACACAAGCACCCGGCGACCGGCGAGACCGTCGGCCGGTTCGCAGTGGCCGGCGATGCCGACGTGGACGCGGCGGTGCGGGTCGCGCGCCGGGTGTTCGACGACGGCTCGTGGTCCGGATCCCGTGCCGGCCAACGGATCAAGCTGCTGCACCGCTACGCCGACCTGCTCCGGGCGCACGCCGACGAACTACGCAAACTCCAGGCCCTCGACAACGGCGTGCCGCTCTCGTTCGGCGCGATCTACGCCACGTCGGTGGAATTCGCCGCCGACGCGTTCGACCATCACGCCGGCTGGGTGGACAAGATCGGCGGCGAGACCCTGCCGCCGTACCAGGGCGGCGACCACCTCGCGATGACGTTCCGCGAGCCGGTCGGCGTCGTCGCGGCGATCCTGCCGTGGAACGCGCCGTTCGTGCTGTTCGCGCAGAAGATCGCACCGGCGCTCGCCGCCAGCTGCACCGTGGTGCTCAAACCGAGCGAGCACGCCACGTTCTGCGTGCTGCGCATGGTCGAACTGCTCGCCGAAGCGGGCTTGCCGAAGGGCGTGCTCAACGTCGTCACCGGACCCGGCGACCCGACCGGCGAAGCGCTGATCAACCATCCGATGGTCGACAAGATCAGCTTCACCGGCAGCCGCGCGGTCGGCAGGCGGATCGTCACCGCGTCCGCAGGCACGCTCAAGCGGGTGTCGCTTGAACTGGGTGGCAAGAGCCCGGCCGTGGTGTTCCCGGACCCGCCGGACGTCGGGCTGGCCGCGATGACCGTGATGGGCGCGGTCACCATGGGCCTGTCCGGCCAGGCCTGCGTCGCGCAGACCCGGGCGCTCGTGCACCGGGACGTCTACGACGCTTTCCTGTCCAGCGCGCAACTGTTGGCCGGCATGATCACCTTCGGCGACCCGTTCGACCCCAGCGTGCTGGCCAGCCCGTTGATCACAGAGCGGCAACTGGACCGCGTGCTCGGCTACATCGGCGCGGCCGAGAAGGAGGGCGCACGGCTGGTGTCCGGCGGCGAACGGCTGTCCGGCGACCTGGCCGGCGGCAACTTCGTCGGGCCGACCATCTTCGCGGACGTGGACAACCGGGCCACCATCGCGCAGGAGGAGATCTTCGGCCCGGTGCTGGCGGTGGTGCCGTTCAGGGACGAGGCCGAGGCCGTCCGGCTGGCCAACGACACCGAGTACGGCCTCGGCGCGAGCGTGTGGACCGGTGACGTCAAGCGCGCGTTCCGGGTGGCGCGGGCCCTGCGCGGCGGCCTGATCGGCGTGAACGGCTTCCAGTTGGAACCGCACATACCGTTCGGCGGCTTCAAACAGTCCGGGCTCGGCCGGGAAGGCGGGCGCACGGCGTTCGAGGCGTTCACCGAGCTGAAGACGGTCCTGATGCCGCTGACCGACGAGATGATGTGATGGGCCGGCTGGCCGGCAAGGTCGGGCTGATCACCGGGGCCGCGGGCGGACAGGGTGCCGCCGCGGCCCGACGGTTCGTCGAGGAGGGCGCGTCCGTCCTGATCGCGGACATCAACGACGACGACGGCAAGGCGCTGGCCGAGGAGCTTGGCGAGACGGCCGTCTATCGGCACCTCGACGTCACGTCGGAACCGGACTGGGCAGCCGCGGTTGCCGCCGCGACCAGCACGTTCGGTCGGCTCGACGTGCTCGTCAACAACGCGGGCATCCTGCATTTCTCGGCGATCACGGACACCACGCTCGCGGACTACGAGCGGGTGATCCGGGTCAACCAATTTGGCTGCTTCCTCGGCATGCGCGAGGTCATCCCCGCGATGACCGACGGCGGCGGCGGATCGATCGTGAACGTGTCCTCGGTGGAGGGAATCGGCGGCATGGCGCTGCTGATCGCGTACTCGGCCAGCAAGTTCGCCATCCGTGGCATGACCAAGGTCGCGGCGATGGAACTGGGGGACAAGGGAATACGGGTGAACTCGGTCCACCCCGGAATGATTGACACCAGGATGGTTCGCGGTATCTTCGGCGATCGTGCGGACACAGTGGACCTGTCACCGATCGGGCGGCGGGTCGCGCTGGGTAGGCTGGGCCGCCCGGACGAGATCGCGAACCTGGTGGTGTTCCTGGCCAGCGACGAGAGTTCGTACTGCACGGGCGCGGAGTTCGTCGCCGACGGCGGCGCGACCGCGACCCACGCGCTGACCACGGGCTGAGCACGGCAACAAGGAGGTTGCGTGAGCGAGCTTGCGAGCGAACCAGTGTCACAGCAGTGTTCGCGAACGTGGCCGATGAGCGCCAGCGAGGAGGTTGCGTGAGCGAGCTTGCGAGCGAACCAGTGTCACAGCAGCGTTCGCGAACGTGGCCGACGAGCGCCAGCGAGGAGGTTGCGTGAGCGTTGGCACCGGGACGGCTTTTCCCGGCGTAGGTGCGTTGCGCCAGGTGGGCCGGATGGCCACGCTCGGCTGGGACGTGCTGCGCTACACGCCACGCCGGCCGTTCCAGTTCCGCGAGTTCATTCAGCAGTCGTGGTTCTTCGCCAGTGTCACGATTCTGCCGACCGCGCTGGTCGCGATCCCGTTCGGCGCGGTCATCTCACTGCAACTCGGCTCGCTCACGAAACAGATCGGGGCGCAGTCGTTCACGGGTGCCGCGAGCGCACTGGCGATCATCCAACAGGCCAGCCCGCTGGTCACCGCGTTGCTGGTGGCCGGTGCGGGCGGATCGGCGGTCTGCGCGGACATCGGCGCACGCACCATCCGCGAGGAGATCGACGCGATGGAGGTCTTGGGCATCTCGCCGATCCACCGGCTGATCGTGCCCCGCGTGCTGGCCGCGATGCTGGTGTCGATGCTGCTCAACGGCCTGGTGTCGGTGGTCGGCGTGCTCGGCGGGTATTTCTTCAACGTCATTCTGCAGGGCGGCACACCGGGCGCGTATTTGTCCAGTTTCAACGCGCTGGCGCAGCTGCCGGACCTGTGGATCAGTGAGATCAAGGCCGTTCTCTACGGTTTCATCGCCGGTATCGTCGCCGCCTATCGCGGGTTGAATCCGGCGGCCGGGCCGAAAGGCGTCGGTGACGCGGTCAACCAGGCCGTCGTGGTGACGTTCATGCTGCTGTTCCTGGTGAACGTCGTGCTCACCGCGATCTACCTGCAAATCGTGCCGGCGAAGGGAATGTGACCGATCG
>DATBCR010000804.1:0-9281 GCA_036270375.1 Pseudonocardiaceae bacterium
ACACGGGCTTGCGGTCACGGGAGAAGACGTCGGTCACCGTGTCCAGCAGCGGGTCGAGACGATGTTCGGCCACTCCTGAAACCTAGCACCTGGCGTCACCCCGTTCCTCCTGGTTAACACGAGTGGCACATCTTGTGGTAACGACCTTACTGTGCCGCATGCCTTTCGAATTCGAAAGCGAAGTGATAATCATTGACGGCGAACGGCACCAGCACGTAAGAAGAACGGGTGACGACGGTGGACACACCGGCCGAAATCAGGCGGCAACGGATGGTCGACTACATCGGCGGGCGGGAGTACGTCCGGGTCGCCGAGTTGGGCGACCGGTTCGCGGTTTCCGAGGTCACCATCCGTGGCGACCTTGCCGCGATGCACCGCCGTGGCCTCGTCACGCGGGTCCGTGGCGGTGCCATCGCGACCCGACGGCTGGTCAGCGAGCGTTCCTTCGAGGAGACGACGGCCAGCCGCCCGCAGGAGAAGGCCGCCATCGGCCGGGCCGCCGCCGCGCTCGTGCAGGACGGCGAGTCCATCGCGATCGACGTCGGCACCACCACCGCCGCGCTTGCCGACGCCCTGATTCACCGCACGACACTCGGTCAACTCACCGTGTTCACCAATGGATTGCGCATCGCGTCCGCGCTCGAACCCGCGATTCCGCGCATCACCGTCGTGGTCACCGGCGGGACGCTGCGGCCGATGCAGCACTCGCTCGTCGACCCGATGGCCAGCGGCATCTTCGACCGCATCCGGCCGCACATCGTGTTTCTCGGCGCGAGCGGGCTGGACGCGACCTACGGCGTCACCAACATCAACATCCCGGAAGCCGAGATGAAGCAACGGATGGCGCGCGCGGGGCGGCGGGTCGTGCTGCTCGTCGACGGCTCGAAGCTCGGCGCGGTCGACGTGGCGCACGTGTGCCCGGTGACCGATCTCGACCTGGTGGTGACCGGGCGCAGCGCGCCGACCGAACAGCTCGATCTGCTCGCGGAGGCGGGTGTCGACGTGCTCGTCGCACCCGAGACGGACACAGCGCCGGAGGAACAGCGATGCGACGACTAGTTCGCTGCCTGACAGCCGCGTTGATCATCACGCCCATGGTCGCCGTCGCGGCGCGGGCGAACGCGGAATCCAACGATGTCGGGCTGACACCGGCATTGGGCTGGAGCAGTTGGAGTTTCATCCGCCACAGCCCGACGACCGCCAAGATCGAGGCGCAGGCGGACGCCATGAAGTCCAGCGGGCTTGCGGCCGTCGGCTATCAGTACATAAACCTGGACGACTTCTGGTACCAGTGTCCCGGCAGCCAGGGGCCGAACGTGGACCAGTTCGGCCGGTGGGTCACCGATGCCACGAAGTTCCCGGCTTCCGGTGCCACCGACGGCATCCAGGTCGTCGCCGACCACGTGCACGCCGACGGCCTCAAGTTCGGCCTCTACGTCACGCCGGGCATTTCCAAGCAGGCCGTCGCCCAGAACACGGCCATCGAGGGAACTCCTTACCACGCCGACGACATCGCGACGACCAGCACCGAGCACAACTACAACTGCAAGGGCATGGTCGGCATCGACTACACCAAGCCCGGCGCGCAGGCGTTCATCGACTCGTGGGCGAACCAGTTCGCGTCGTGGGGCATCGACTACCTCAAGATCGACGGTGTCGGCTCGCCGGACGTCCCGGACGTACAGGCCTGGTCGAGCGCCCTGCGGCAGACCGGCCGGCCGATCCACCTGGAACTGTCCAACAACCTCAACATCGCCGACGCGCCAACGTGGGCACAGCTGTCCAACGGCTGGCGGACCGGCGGCGACATCGAGTGCTACGGCTGCGAGAAGGGCGGCAGCAGCTACCCGCTGACGCACTGGGACAGCGTGGCCGGCCGGTTCAACCAGGTCGCCAACTGGCAACCGTTCGGCGGCCCCGGCGCGTTCAACGACTACGACTCGCTGGAACTGGGCAACGGCGCCAACGACGGCCTCACGCCGGACGAGCGCCGGACCCAGCTCAGCCTGTGGGCGCTGGCGTCCTCGCCGCTGATCCTGGGCACGGACCTGACCAACCTCGACCAGACCGATCTGGCCGATCTCACCAACACGGACGTCCTTTCCGTCGACCAGGACGCCATCGACGCCGCCCGGATCGCCAGTTCCGCCACCACACAGGTGTTCGCCAAGCAGGAGAACAGCACCACGGCCGTCGTCGGCCTTTTCAACACCGGTGGCCAACCGCAGTTGATCTCGACAACGGCGGCGGCCATCGGTCTGCCGGGGGCCGGGCACTGGCTGATGAACAACCTGTGGTCGCACCAGCGGACCGAGACGGCCGGCGTGATCGGCGCGAACGTGCCGCCGCACGGTGTCGCGCTGTTCCGGGTCAGCCTGGCCCCGTCGTCCGTCCTGGTGCCGCCGAGCGTGACGCTGGACATGTCGGGCCTGTCGACGATGACGGCGGGTGTCCCGGCCACGGCGACCCTGTCGTTCACCGACAACGGTGTGCTGCCGGCGCAGTGGGCGCGGCTGGATCTGCACGCGCCGGCCGGCTGGACGGTCACGCCGACGTCCCGGACGCTGTTCGCCGCCGTGCCACGCGGTCGGACCGTGCAGGCGACATTCGTGGTCGTCGCGCCGACACCGGCCACACTGTTCCAAGTGGACACCGTGAGCGGCTCGGCGGTCAGCACCTGGCCGGGTTCGACGTGGCAGGGCAACGGGGTCACGGCGACCGTGACGACGAGCCCGCCGGTCACCGCGCCGTACCGGACGTTCTCGTCGGCGACCGACGCGCCGGCCGCGTTCGGCCAGGCAGGGCCACAGTTCGGGATTTCCGGGGCCGGTGCCGACCTGTTCACCGGCACCGACGCCTACAGCGCCACCTACCTGGCCGGCGCGGTCACGTCGACGTCCACCATCGACACTCAGGTGGTGTCGCAGCAGGGTCTCGCCGGTTTCGGCAAGGCCGGCATTCTGGTGCGCGATGACATCACCGGTTCCGGCACCACTCCCGAAGGCGTTGTGCTGTTCGAATCGCCGTCCGGCGGCATTCAGCTCGAATGGGACGACAACGGCGGCACGAATATCACGTCGGTGACACCCGCGAACGGAGTGAATCCGGACATCGTGCCGGTCTGGCTCAAACTGGAACGGACCGGCAGCACCTATACCGGCTACTACTCCGTCAATGGCACGGAATGGTTCACCGTCGGCACCGCGACCGTGCCGGGCCAGGCCGACACGCAGGACGCCGGGATCTTCGTGACGTCACACGCCTCCGGTTCGCCGGCCCAGGCGGTGTTCAACGGCCTCACGGTCACCGAGGGAGCCGTCCCGCCGCCGCCGGGACCGACGTCCTACGAGGCGGAATCCACCGCGAACACCATCGCGGGCGGTGCCCGGCTGGCCAATTGCGCGGCATGTTCCGACGGCCAGAAAGTCGGCTTTGTCGGCAATGGCGGTACGCTGACTTTCAACAATGTCACCGTGCCGACAGCCGGCACGTACGCGGTGACGATCTACTACCTGAACGGACCGCCCGGCCGGCAGGCCACGGTGAGCGTGAACGGTGGCGCGCCGCAGACGCTGTCGTTCACCCCGACCGCCGATTTCAACACGGTCGGCACGATGGCGGTGCCACTGGCGCTGTCCGCGGGAGCCAACACGATCGAATTCGCCAATCCGACCGCGTTCGCGCCCGATTTCGACCGGATCACCGTGTCCGCACAGCCGAGCTGACGCCGGCCGTCGCCGTGCCGGGACGTGGTCCGACACGGCGACGACCCGGTCCCCCGGCTCAGCTGTCCCACACCTGGACAGCGGTCTGGTGCTCGATCTTGCCGTCCCTCGTCGCGGCGACGGTCGCGCACAGGACGGCCGCGCCGTCCGGGTAGCGGCAGTGCTGCGTGAAGGCGAATCCGGTCGCGGTGGCGACGGCGTCCCGGACCTCGTGCTGGATGTTGCGGCCGCAGATGTCCTGGTAGTAGGCGCGAATCGCGTCCAGTCCACGGTAGACGGCCGGCGCCGACGGCGGGTGGTCGCGGTCGAGGACGGTCAGCGTGGCGTCGTCGGCGTACCAGGCGACGACGCCGTCGGCGTCGCGGGCCACGATCGCCGTGGACAGTCCGCTGATGTCGGGTGCACTCGTGGTAGTCATGTCGGTGTCCTTTCTGGTTGGTGACGACCAGAGTGCGCGGCGTGCGTTCGCGGTCCGTCAACGCAGCGTCAACGGCGGCCGGATCGGGCTTACGCTGTGCCCATGCTGCGGTTGTGGCTGTGTGGCCGGGTCGCCGGCGAGTTCGACGGCGTGCCGGTCCCGATGCCGGCGGGCGACCGGGCGCGGGCGCTTGTCGGCTGGCTCGCGCTGCACCCGGGGCCGCACACCAGGACGAGTCTCGCCGCGCGGCTGTGGCCGGACACCCCGGAGGCCAGCGCCCGCGCCAGCCTGCGCACCGCGATCTGGTCGGTCCGGCAGACGTTCTCCGGACCGGTTGCCGATCGGGTGCTGGACAGTTCGCGCACGTCGATCGGGCTGCGGCCGGACCAGGTGTGGGTGGACGCGCTGGCCGAGCTGCCGGACGCGGGTGAACTGCTGCCGGGTATCGACGACGACTGGGTGCACGCGGCCAGGAACGAACACCGTGGCAGGTTGACGCGGATACTGGCCGAACAGGCCGACGCGGCAGCTCGCGAAGGCGAGTTCGCGGCCGCCGTCGCACTGTCCCGCCGCCGCTGCGCACTGTCCCCATTGGACGAAGTCGCACACCGGGACCTGTTGCGGCACTTGACGGAAGCCGGTGACCGGGCCGCCGCCGTGATCGAGGCGCGGCAGTTCGCCGAGCGGCTGCGGACGGAACTGGGCGTGTCGCCGTCGCCGGCGACGCGTGCCGCCCAGTCCGGGTTGCGCGGTCTGGCACCCGCCACGCCAAGACCTCGGTTGTTCGGCCGGGCAACGGAACTGGCCGCGCTCGCGGCGGCATGGCGGGCGGCGGCCGACGGCGCGGGCCGGGTCGTGGTGCTGACCGGTGAGGCCGGCATCGGGAAGACCAGCCTGCTGGCCGAACTGGCGCACCGGGCGGGCGGCGCGGGCGGACGGACGGCCATCGGCGCCGGAATCGACGTCGGCGGTGAGACGCCGTTCGCGGCCTGGCTGGAGCTGGCGCGGGCACTGGTGGCGACGGTGCCCCCGGTGGCGGCGCGGGCGGGCTGGCCGGTCGAGCTGAGCCGCCTGTCACCGGAGTTGGGTGCCCGGCTCGGGCGGCACGGACCGCCTGCCGCCGTCGCGGCACCAGAACTGGAGCGGCTGCGGGTGTTCGAATCCGTGCTGCGCCTTGTCGAATGGTCCTGCGCGGACCGGCCGGCACTGATCGCGCTCGACGACGCGCATCGCGCCGACCGGGCCAGCCTGCGGCTCACCGCGCACATCGGCCGGCGGCTCGCGGCGCTGCCGCTGCTGCTCGTGCTGACCCGGCGGGACCGGCCGTCGCGGCCCGACCTCGACGCGCTGCTCGCCGATCTCACGCGTCGGGCGATACCGGTCACCGAGGTGGAGATCGGGCCGATCACCGAGGCGAGCGTCGCGGCGCTGGCGTCATCGGTGTCCACACTGGACGAAGACGCGGTGCGCAGGGTGATCACAACCGCCGAGGGAAACCCGTTGCTGGCGGTGGAAAGCGCTCGGGCGCTGGCCGCGGGGCAGACCGCGCCGCCGCCGAACCTGCGAACCGCGGTGCGGGCGACGCTCGGCGCGTTGCCGGCGAACGGGCACCTGCTTGCCCGGCTGCTCGCGGTCGCCGGCCGGCCGCTGTCCAGCACCGAGATCGACCGGCTCGGCATCACCGACGGCACCAACAGCACCGAAGCGGCCACCGATGGCGGCCTGCTGGTGCGGCGCGACGGCCGGCTCGGCTACCGGCACGCCCTGCTCCGCGAGGCCGTGTACGCGGACCTCGCCGACACGACGGCGTTGCACGACCGCGTGGCGAACGCCCTCGATCCCGGTGACCGCGCCGAGATCGCGCGCCACCTCACGCTGGCCGGCCGGCCGGTGGACGCGGCCCGCCAGTGGGCCGCCGCCGCCGCGTACGCCCGGTCGGTCGGCGCGCTGACCGAGGCCGCCGAATTCCTCGGCCGCGCCACCCAGTGCACCCCTGACGACGGCCCGTTGTGGTTGGAGCTACAGGAAGTCTGGGCGTGGCTTGGGCAGCCGGAGCGGATGGAGGCGGCGTGGCAGCGGGCAACGGCGCTGCTGCCCGAGTCGGAGTTGGCGGCCGCCTGGTGCCGGCGTGGGCGGCAGTTCCGCACGGTGGTGTGTGATCCGGCCGCGTCGCTGGCGGCCTACCGTGGTGCCGTCGCACGATTGACTGAACAGTCCACATCAGACGTTCGTGCGGCGACCCTGATCGGCCTTGCGTGGGGCGAGGCCGTCGCCGGTGACGCGGCCGCCGCGGAAGGACTGCTGGCTGATGCCGGCGAGCACCTGCCCGCGCGGCCAGATCCCGAGACGGCCGCCGACATCGCCGGGATCCGCATCCAGGGCCTGATCCGCCGGGGCCGCTTCGCCGAGTGCGCCGAGGTGGCCCGCGCCGCCGACGTGGCTCGGTTGCCGGACCGCGCGTTCGCGGTGTGGATCAACACGGCGTGCGCGCTGTCCTGCGCCGGTGACCACGAGGCCGCGCTCGCGATGGCCGAGGAGGCGGTCGCGGCGACGGAGTCGGTGCCGGTGCTGCTGGTCGGCTGCCTGGCCGCCAAGGCACACCTGCTTGCCCGCATCGACCGGCACGACGAGGCGGCGGAAACCGTGCGGCGCCAACGAGAATGCGCCGACCGCCTGGACGCCCCCGGCCTCGCGGCCACCGCGGCGCACGACGCGGGCCTGGTGGCACTCGCGGCCGGCCGGCACCGCGAGGCGGCCGACCTGCTCGGCCAGGCACTGGCGGCCGGCGCCCACGTCAGCCGCCCGGCGGCGGCCTTGTCGCGCGCGGAAGCCCTGGCCCGCAGCGGCGATCTCGACGCGGCGACGGCACAGCTGCGCGCCGCGGCCATGGAACCCGTCGGGCGGGCCGACCAGCCGTGGGCGCTGGTGCCGAGGATGGCCGGCATCCAGGGCCTGATCGCGGCCGGCCGAGGCGAGGTCGACCTGGCCATGGCCCGCTACAACGAGGCAGCGAGCGGCTGGCGGCGCATGCTGGCGGCGGTTTCGGAGGTCACCGCTGACGGATACCTGGCCACCCTGGTCGATCTGGGCCGCCCACCGGTGGTCGGCCTGGTGGAACCGGCCCGCGAACTGACCCGAATCGAACGCGACCGAGCAGCCGCCGCGAGGTGATGACAATGCCCAGTTTCGACCTGTCCGCACGGACCGAGGCACCATTGGAAGAAGTGTGGAAACTCCTGCACGACCCGGCCCGTTTCCCGGAATGGTGGGCGGGCGTGGAAACGGTCCGCACACAGAACCGGGGCGATTACACGATGTGGCCGACCGGTTTCCCGGATTTCCCGATGGCCCAACGGATGCGCACCGACCACGCGGACGGCCGCGTCATGATCTCCTGCCTCGTCTCCGACCTGGAGTTTCGCTGGCAACTCCACGCCGATGGCGACACCACCGGCATCGAGGTGCACGTGGATCTCCCGGAAACGGAAGCCCACCGCCTGGAAATCCAACGGGCCCTACTGACCGAATCCATCAACCGACTAGCGGAACTGGCCCGGCGGCCGCATTCGGCTCGACAATAACGCGGGAGAACGACACCGCAAGGTCGGCGCGCTCCGGACCAGGTCGCCGCCCGGCCGGGACTCGCGGGCGGTGATCTCGTGGACGTCGACCTCGCGCGTGACCGTGGTGTTCCGGTCGGCGTGTTCCAGCGCCAATCGATCTCGCGGTCCGGCCCCTCGGGTGACTCCTTTTGCCGCGTTGACATGAGAGTAATCGGATTGGTTGGTAGTGAATGCATTCGGGTGACCGAACCTGTCGCGGCGCGCGGCTTTGTGCCACCATGAACGCAACGCCCTAGACCCCGGCGTTATTAATCTGCGCTGTGCGATATCCCCGGGAGGACACCGTGCCCGCAGACTCACCCGCGCGTATTGGCATGGCTGACGTCGAGCGTCTGGAAATCGCGACCAGTTCGATTCGCGCGCTTGACTACCGCTACGGCGGTGGGCGCTGCCGCACTGCCGTGGCCACCGTGGTGGCGCAGGCGGAACCGCTGCTCGGCGCGGCGGCGTCCGACCCCGTGCTGGCCAGGCTCTGCACCGCGTTGGCGGACCTGCACAATCTCGCCGGCTGGGTGTGTTTCGACACCGGTTCGACGACCGTCGCACGCACGCATTTCAACCGTGCGCTGACCCTGGCCGCGCAGGCCGGCAACGACGACCTGATCACCAACATCTGCTACCGGGCCGGCCGCATGCACCTGCACCGGGACGCGCCGCGCGACGCACTCGGCGTGTTCCGGCTCGGCCAGCATGTCGCGCACGCCTGCGGTTCCGCGCTCGCCAGTGCGATCCTGCACGTCAACCAGGCGTGGGCGCACGCGAAACTCGGCCTCGCCGACCAGGCCCACGCGCTGCTCGGGATGGCGGAAGACGCCTTCGCCAGGACCAACTCCCACGCGGCACCACCGTGGGCGGCGTTCTTCAGCCCGGTCGACCTGACCGCGATGGCCGGCACCGTGCACACCGACCTCGCCCGCGTGGTCGACCCGAGCCACGCCGTGACCGCGATCCCGCTGCTGGAGTCCTCGATCGACGGCTACGGCCCGGACATGGCCCGCAGCCGCGCGTTCAACCTGATCTCGTTGGCCGTCAACCACGTCCTGGACGGCGACCTCGATCACGCCGCCACCGTCGGCGCCCGAGCGGTGGCGGCCTGCGGCGACCTGACGTCCACCCGCGTCCGGGACCGGCTGCGGCCATTGCGCGAACTCGTCGAAACCCGTAAGAGCGATCCCAACGCCCGCGAACTGGCCGACAGAATCGACGAACTGCCGTCGATGGGCGAGTAGGGTGAAATGGCCGACTGGGGAGGGCGCCATGACGAAGTCCACGCTGTCCGACGAGCTGGGCATCGAGCCAGGGCACCGGGTGCTGGAGATCGCGGACGGACCGGCGGAACCCGGGCCGTACGACCGAATTCTGATCACGGAACCCGTCACCGGCGTGCGCTGGGACTGGGCGGAACAACTCGTGCCCGGCGGCCAGCTCTCTGTCGACCTCGCGATCGCAGGAACCTCCGGCGGCCACGTGATTCTGCACCGTGCGCCGGATTGGCTCACCGGCCGACTGTGCCCT
>DATBCR010000805.1:0-9413 GCA_036270375.1 Pseudonocardiaceae bacterium
CTAAGAATCTGGCCCAGAAGTGCCCTCATAGCTTGATGACTTGCAAAGAAAGCCAGCAATATAGAAAGACCGTACAAGATGAATAGCCAAGAGCCTACCAATTTGTAGTTGTCCCGAGCATATTTTGAACCGCCGTTAACCAGTCCGCCTACACTCGGGGTCACCTGTGGCAGAATGATCCGAAAAAGAAAAAAACAAGATAATGCAGTAACATCGCAGGCAAGACTCGCCGCAGCGAGTATCAGCACCTCACGAACCGGGGTGTCGTCGGCTTCAGGTCTGATCCGAGACATACGCAGGGTGTAAACGAACCCCGGACCAAGCAAGACCAGAAATATCAGAAGCCCCGCCACCGTCGATGGGACCAACGGACTACCTCACTATGCTGACCTCGCTACTTCTTCGCCGGCGGCGGCGGAGGTGGCGGCGCTTGAACGGGACGAGGCGGCACCTGTGACCCAGAGGCTGGTGCCGGCTTTTGACCAGCACCCTTCTCTATCTTCGATGAACGCTGTCCTTCGGCTCCAGATCTGTTGACGTGCGCCATACCCGCTCCCTTGTCCATGCGCGCCGATCCACGAAACGCAACGCCTAGTATCGCACACGGCACTGGACACGCGACCGCAGCGGAGTAGCCAGCCCAAGAGGACGCCTGTCGAGGACTCCACAAACAGACTTTGGCGGCAGCGCCTGCCGGTCGGGGTCAGCGAGCACAGGCCAGCACTCGATCAGTACTCGCAATCGACAGACTACACATCTCACTACACCGACACAGAAAACGACCCTCCGGAGAGTCTCCGGAGGGTCGTTTTCGCTGGTAGCGGGGACAGGATTCGAACCTGCGACCTCTGGGTTATGAGCCCAGCGAGCTACCGAGCTGCTCCACCCCGCGTTGGTAAACAGGACTCTACAGAGGGGTGGCGGCCTGATGCAAATCGGGGCCTGCCACCCCTCGGATCAGCGTCCTGGTGTGGGTGATGGTGGGTTGGCGGGTGGGGGGGCGGGGGTTGTGCTTGTCTTGGCCTGGTTGAACTCGGCGATGGCGTTGCCCAGTTGGGTGTAGGCCGCGCCGATGGCTGCGTAGTCGCCGGATCGTTGAGCGGCCTGTAGCGCTGTCAGTGCCTTGGAGATGTCGTCCACGGCCTTAGTCAGGCCGGTGGCCGGTGGTGCGTTCGTGGTCGTGCTGGTCGGTGGCGGTGTCGTTGTTGTCGTCGATCCGTTGCCGGGTGGGGTGTTCGGGGGTGTGCCGGTCGAGCTGCTGAACAGGTCCGAGAGTGATGCGGACATGCTCGTGCCGAAGCCGACCTTGCCGTTGAACCCGGTCAGGACGCTCGCCAGTTGCGGGTAGCCGTTGCTGCCGGTGGGTTCGATGTAGATCGGCTCGACGTACAGGAGTCCGCCCAGCAACGGCAGGTTGAGCAGGTTCCCGAACAGCAGGGTCACGGCCTTGTTGTTGTAGAGCGTTCTGCTCTCCGTGAACTTCTGTGTCGAGTCGAACTGGCCCTGCATCTGTACCGGGCCTTGTGTCTGTGTGTCGATGGGTAGGTTCAGCACCGTGAACTGGCCGTACGTCGTCGGATCACACGACACCGACAGCCATGCTGCCATGTTCGGTCTTGCCAGTGACGTGAGTGGACTGGACAACTGGAACGTCGGCGCGGACTGGTCGGGCGCCTGCGTGATCACGTAGTACGGCGGCTGGTTCAGTGTGCTGTCCGGCACAGTCGTCGCTGACGCGTCGCTCGTGCCGTCGGCGTTCTTGGTCGGGTCGGTCGGCACGCTCCAGAAACCCTTGCTGGAGTAGAAGTCCTGCGGGCTGGTCACGTGGTAGTTGATCAACAGCTGGCGTTGCACCTTGAACAGGTCTTCCGGGTACCGGAAGTGCGCCTGCAGCTCCGGCGGGATCGCGCTGGACGGCTGCACGACGCCCGGGAACACGCCCTCCCACGCCTTGAGCACCGGGTCGTTGTTGTCGACCTGGTACAACGTCACCTTGCCGGAGTACGCGTCGACAACGGCCTTGACGGAGTTGCGGATGTAGCTGATCTGCGTTTCCGGCTGCCGGGCCACACCATTGAGTGAGTCGCTGGTCACGTCGCCGAGTTGGGTCTGTTGGGCGTACGGGTAATTCGCCAGTGTGGTGTAGGCGTCCACGATCCAGGCGATTCGGCGGGCGCCGTCGCTGTCGGTCACCACGGCCGGGTACGGGTCGCCGTCGGCGGTCAGCCACGGGGCCACCTGGGCCACCCGGTCGCGCGGGTTGCGGTTGAAGATGACCTTCGAGTCGGCGCCGATGGCGTCACTGAACAGGAAGTTCCGCTCACCGTAGTGCAGCGCGAACGCCAACCGGTTGAACCAGCTGGACAGCGAGACACCGCCGGAACCGTCGTACGTGAACCGGGTCGTGTCGGTGTCGTACTCCCTCGGGGCCTGGTTGCTGCCGCCGACGATGGCGTAGTCCGCGTCGAGCATGCCGTAGTAGATGCGCGGCTGGCTGACGTCGATCGGGCCTTGGTTGCTCAGGTCGCTGACCCCGAAGATCGGGTACCCGCCGCTGCCGGCCGACCCCTGGGGACCGTTCTGAACCTGGTCCGCCTGGGCGTACACGAAGCCGTCGCCGTGCGTGTACACGAGGTGCTCGCTTGTCCAGTCCTGCTGGCTGGGCTGCAGGTTGCCCGGGTTGATCTCGCGCGCGGCGACCACGTAGTCCTGGGTGACCTGATTGACCGTGTACCGGTCGATGTTCAGCTTCTGGGGGAATCCGAAGATATTGCGGCCCTGTTCGAGCTGGGTGAACGTTGGCGACAGCACGTTCGGGTCGAGCACCCGGATGTTCGGTACCGTCGACGTGTCCGCGTTCACCTGGGCCAGCGTGGGATTGGCCTTCGCCGGGTCGTAGTTGATGCTGTTGATCTTGTTGGCGGTCAGGCCGTACGCCTGGCGGGTGGCGTCCATGTTGCGCTGGATCGGCACCTGCTCCTTCTGCAGCGCATTGGCGTTCACCGAGAACTGCTGCATGATCGCCGGCCACGCCGCCCCGATCAGCACGCTGGACAGCACCAGCAGCGCGAGCGCGATCGCCGGCAGCTGCAGGTTGCGCAGGAACGCGCCCGCGAAGAACGCCAACGCGCAGAACACCGCGATACACAACAGGATCAACTTCGCCGGCAACAGCGCGTTCAGGTCCGTGTAGGTCGCGCCGTTGAACTTGGAATTGCGGGTGGAGTACAGCAGCTCATACCGGTCCGTGAAGTACGCGAACGCCTTGAGCAGCACGAACAGCCCGATCAGGAACGCCAACTGCACCCGTGCCGGCGCGGACAGCTGACCACCCCGGCCGGCCAGCCGGATGCCGCCAAACAGGTACTGCGCGATCAGCGCCCCGAAGAACGCGATGGTGACCGCGATGAACAGCCAGTTCTTGAGCCACAGGATGAACGGCAGCGTGAACGCGTAGAACCCGATGTCGTTCCCGAACTGCGGGTCCGTGATGCCGAACGACGTGCCGTGCATGAACAGCTGCACCAACTGCCAGTCACCCTGCGCCGCCATCCCCGCGATCACGCCGACCAGCACCGGGACGCCGATCCCGATCAGCCGCAGCCGTCGCACCACCGCCGTGCGGTAGCGGGACAGCGGATCGTCCACGCCGGTCACCGGCACGAACACCGGCCGGCTGCGGTACGCGATCATCAGGCTCACCGCGAGCGACCCGCCGACCAGCAGCCCGACCAGGAAGAACAACACGACCCGGGTGACCATGATCGTGCTGTACACCGACCGGTACCCGACCTCGCCGAACCACAGCCAGTTCACGTACGTGTCGATCAGGCGCCCAGCCGTGATGAGCAATATCAGCACCAGCAGGCCGATGATGAGCAGGATTCGGCTGCGTCGTGACAGCCTCGGCAGTCCGGCCGCGGGCCTAGTGGCCACTGGGACACGCTCCTGGGTCGTGGAGGTCGTACAGGTCGTACAGGTCGTTGCACGGGCGCCGCCGCCCTGCCGCCGCACCCCGGGCGCGGCCGGACCGGGCAGGTCACCCGCTGCCTTGTCAACTCTACGGACGGCCTGTTGGGTTCCCGTGTCGGTCCGCCGGTCGGGTTCGCCACGCGGTGTGTCGATGGGACGATGGAGCCATGTCAGACCCCGCCACCCCGGCTCGGCCGACCCCGTCCGCCACGTCCCTCCCCCAGGTCATCCGTGAGGTCGAGGACTTCGCGGCGGCCGCGGGCTGGGACCAGCCGCCGCAGCTGTTCGCACTGGTCTCCACCGCGGAACTGCTGGCGCGACAGCCCGAACTGGGCAACCAGGTGGACGTGGACAGCCTGCTGACCCCGGTGGCGCAGGAACCGCTGCCGGACGAGGACCTTGCCGACGCGTTGGCCGGCATCGTCTGGCCGGAGACGGTCAGCGGGTGCGCGCTCGTGCAGGAGATCGTGGTGCTGCCGCAGGACGCCGAGGCCGAACTGGACGCGGTCGCCACCGGCCAGGACTCGGACGCCGCCCGGATGCGCCGGATCGCGATGGAACATCCGCAGCGGCGGGAGGCGCGGCTGGTGGCCGGCGTGCTGCGGGACGGGTCGGCGGCGTGCGTGCTGCGGGTGCGTGGCGACGACGACAGCCCGGACGAGATCGTCGAGCACCCGGAACTCGCGCCCAACCTGGTGGACGCGCTGCGCGAGACCCTGCGCGAGTGACCGCGGTCAGCAGCCCGGGACCGGCCGGCCCGCCTTGAGGTCGGCCAGTTCGCCGATGGCGGACGTCAGGCTCGTCACCTTCACCAGCCGCAGGCCGTTCGGGATGTTCGTCTTCGCCTCGGAACAGTTGTCCGCCGGGGTCAGGAACACGGTCGCGCCGGCGTCCCTTGCCGCGACCAGCTTGAACGGGATCCCGCCGATCGGGCTGACGTTGCCGAGGTCGTCGATCTGACCGGTGCCGGCGACCACCATGCCGCCGTTGACGTCCAACGGGGTCAGCTTGTCGACGACGGCAAGCGCGAACATCAGGCCGGCCGACGGGCCGCCGATGTTGCTGAGGCTGATGGTGATCTTGAACGGGATGTCGCCGTGCGACGCCGGGTTGATGCCGAGGAAGCCCTGCTTGCGGTCCGGGTTGCTGCCCAGCTTGATCTTCAGGTCTCTCGGCGCGTCGGCGCCGGTCCGCACCACGATGTCCACCGTCTGGCCGGGCGTGGTGTTCGCCAGCGCGTTCTGCACGTCCTCGGCGCTGGCGACGTTGCGGCCGTTGACCGTGATCAACTTGTCACCGGCGGTGATGTGCTGGTCGGCCGGGCTCCCGGTGACGACCTCCTGGGCCACCACACTGATCGGGTAGTGCAGGTAGCGCAGCGCGGACACCTCGGCGTCGCTCTGCGAGTCCTTGAACTCCTGCACGTTCTGCTGTTCGACCTGCTGTTCCGACTCGCCTGGCGAGTAGTAGTCCTCGCGCGGCGCGAGCGCGTAGCCGCCGGTTATCCACAGGCCAAGTGCACCGAAAAGAGTGACTTTGTCGGTCAGTGAGACGGTGACCATGCGTAGTTGGCCGCTGGTCTGGTAGGTCCTGGTGCCGCTCACCCCGACCACCTGTGTGCCGCTGACGGAACTGAGCGTGTCGTACGTCGGGCCTGGGCCGAGGGCCACGTACGGGACCTGGACGAAACCGCCGATCAGACCCAGCGCCGCGACCAGCACCAGACTCCACGCCAGGGTCCACGTGCGACGGCTGAACCCGCGCCTCGACCGGGTGACCTCGGGCTCGGCGTCGTCCTCTCGAGGGACGGGCTCGGTCGCAGTGCTCGAATCGCGTTCGCTCACGGATACACCATCCTCACGGAAAGACAGCGTACGGGCAGGGATGTGTAATGCTGGTAGCGGACGCGGACCGTTCTCAGCCTTGGCCGATGCCCGCCGCGTACCGTGGACACATGACCAATCTGCCGTTCGGGTTCGGCCCGCTCGACCCCGACGAACACGGCGAGAACAAGCCGTCCGGCCAAGGTGGCGACAGTCCTTTCGGCGGTGCGGCCCCGTTCGACTTCGGCCAGCTCGGGCAGATGCTCAGCCAGCTCGGGCAGATGCTCAGCCAGGCGGGCAGCGCGCACGGGCCGGTCAATTACGACCTGGCCAAACAGATCGCGGTACAGCGCCTCACACCGTCCGGCCTCGACGGTGGCGACGCCGATCAGGCCCGCAAGGTGGCCGAGGCGATCCACCTCGCGGAGCAGTGGCTCGATCCGGCGACGGCACTGCCGGCCGGTGCCACTACGACGGCGGCGTGGTCGGCGCGGGACTGGGTGGAACGCACGCTGGACACGTGGCAGCGGCTGTGCGACCCGGTGGCCCGGCAGGTGTCGGGCGCGTGGGTCGAGGCGTTGCCGGCGGAGGCGAAGGAGGCGGCCGGCCCGCTGCTGTCCATCGTCAGCCAGATGGGTGGCATGGCGTTCGGTTCGCAGCTCGGCGGGGCGCTGGCGCAGCTCGGTTCGGAGGTTCTGACGTCGACGGAGGTCGGGCTGCCGCTCGGTCCGGAGGGCACGGCCGCTCTGCTACCGGCGAACATCGACAAGTTCACCGCGGGCCTTGAGCGACCCGCCGGTGAGGTGATGGTCTTCCTGGCCGCGCGGGAGGCGGCGCACCACCGGCTGTTCACGCACGTGCCGTGGCTGCGGCAGCGGCTGCTGGCCACGGTGGAGGAGTTCGCGCACGGCATCAAGGTGGACACGTCAGCGCTGGAGCAGTTGGCCACCCAGGTCGACCCGGCCAACCCGGAGAGTATCGAGCAGGCGATGTCCAGCGGCCTGCTCGAACCGCAGACCACGGAGGCGCAGAAGGTCGCGCTCAACCGGCTGGAGACGCTGCTCGCGCTGGTCGAGGGCTGGGTGGACGTCGTGGTGGCGGACGCGGTCGGCGACCGGCTGCCGGGTGCCGCCGCGCTGCGCGAGACGTTGCGTCGGCGGCGGGCCAGTGGTGGGCCCGCGGAGCAGACGTTCGCCACGCTCGTCGGTCTGGAACTGCGGCCCCGCCGCCTGCGGGCCGCTTCGTCGCTGTGGCAGATGGTCGGTGCCAAGCACGGTATCAAGGTCAGGGACGGTGTCTGGGCGTCGCCCGATCTGGTGCCCACGGCGGCCGACCTCGACGAGCCGCTCGACTTCGCGGAACACCTCGGCGCGACGCACGAACTGCTCGCCGACCCGATGGCGGAGCTGGAGCGCACGGAACGCGCCGAACAGGCCGAACGCGAACAACAGGACAAGCCGACGGACACCCCGGGAGACCAGCCGACCGAGGGCTGATGCTGGTGACGCGGAACCCTTGAAGCCGACGTGCCCTGCGGACGCCCAGCTGATCACGTTGCCGCTGGGGTCAGTGATGCCGATCCGGGCGGATCATCGTGATCCGCCCGGCTGGTTCGCCACGGTCACGTTCAGGTCCGTCAGTCGTCCTCGGTGATGCCCCAGCCGGCCGCCGCGGACAGGCCCTCCAGGTAGCCGATCGCCCGCTCGGTCCTCGGGTAGCCACGCACCAGCGCCCAGAAGTCCGCCCCGTGGCCCGGCACCAGCAGGTGCGCCAGCTCGTGCACCAACACGTAGTCGAGCACCCACGACGGCACGTCCCGCAGCCGGTCGCTGACCCGGATCGTGCCGTCGGCGGGGGTGCAGGACGCCCACCGGGTGCGCATCGGCGGCACCCAGCGCACGCTGGCCGGCTCGGCCTTGCCTCGCAGGTGTCTTGTCGCGAGCTGATGGCACCTGGCCAGCAGCGCGGAGTCGGACGTGCGGGCCGGCGACCGGCGCCGGGTCTCGCTGCGCTGGAGTCGGGCAAGCATCTCGGCGACCCAGTGCTGTTCTTCGGCACGGGTCATCCGAGCAGGTAGGAGAACGACAACCGTGTCCCCCTCGCGGTACGCGCTGACCGTGCGGCTCCGTCGCCGGCTGCGGCGCACCTCGACATGCGGTTCGGCCACTGCATCACGGTACGGCTATCGACCGACCAAATGGTCCGCCAGTTGGATGTGACCAACACCGCAGACGGGTGATCGACCTTCTTCTTGTGCGAACAGGGCATGTCGAGTATCCGATCGTGGCTTGTGGACAGATCCGATCGCCTGTGGACAGCCATTCGAGAACCCTCACCACTCCTGGCAAGCTGACCTCATGCCCACCTCAGCCACCGCACCCACCCCACCAGCCACTCCAACCCCACAATCGATCACGCCGACGACCACCCCTGGACTGCCCAGCCGACCACGACTCTTGTCGGGTCTGCCGGTGCTGCGCAGGATGGCCGGCGAGACACAAATCGGTACCGATCCGCGCCACGCGGTCGTCGTCACCGGCATACCCGAACCCTTGGCCGCCGTGCTGCACGGGCTCGACGGCCGACACACCACCGACGAACTGATGGCCAGAGCCGGCCCGGATCACCGGATACTGCACCAGATCCTGACTGGCCTTGCCGGCCTCGGCCTGATCGACGACGCGGCACCGGCCGATCCGGTCACCGGTGCGGCCGCGCTGGCCAGCCCGGCCCGGCTGTCCGCCGACCGGACTGCATGGGTGCTGCGCTCGGGGCACCGGCACACGTCGATCACCCGGTGCCGCGAGCCGGCGGTGGTCGTCGTGCACGGCAGCGGCCGGATCGCCGTGGCACTGGCCACCCTGCTCGCGGCGTCCGGCGTCGGCTGGGTGCACACAGTGGCCGCGGGCGTGGTGCAACCGTCGGACACCGGCTCCGGCTATCTCGACGAGGACATCGGCCACGCCCGCGCCGAGGCCGCCGAACGCGCCGTGCGCCGGATCGCCCCGGAGACCAGAACCGGCCGACCCGACCCACGCAAGCGACCCGACCTGGTCATCCTGACCGACGCGGCGGTACCCGAGCCGCGACTGTCCGCCGGGCTGTCCGCCGCCGGACTGCCCCACCTGGTGGTCCATGCGGGCGAAGGCACGGGCACGGTCGGCCCGCTCGTCGTGCCCATGCGGACCAGCTGTTTACACTGCATTGATCTACACAATACGGACGTCGATCCATGCTGGCCGGCCCTCGCCGCCCAGCTGGCCGACCGTCCGCAGCCAGCGGACCTGGCCACCGCCCAGGCCACCGCGGCGTTCGCCGCCGGCCAGGCCCTGCGCTTCCTGCACTCCTGCCAACAGGCGGAGGTCATGGCGGCCGCCGAACTGCCGGTGTGGAGCGCGTCCGTGGAGATCGACGTGTTCGGCTGCCGCTCGACCAGGGTCGAACGGCTGCCGCACCCACAGTGCCCGTGCGGGGTTGCCGGAAGCACAGCTGTGACAGCAACAGCCGACCCCGCGGGGCCGATACCGTCGTCAGGAGGGAGGTTCGACAACTGACGTACTGACAACACCAACTCGGGGATGATCCGGTTGGCGGCCGGTTCGGCCAAGATTGACCTCA
>DATBCR010000806.1:0-6986 GCA_036270375.1 Pseudonocardiaceae bacterium
TGACCACCAGCAGTGCCCGCGTCCACCCGATGCCCGGCCGCGCCCACGCATCGTCGACCTGTGGACGGGCGGGCGCGTGAACTGCCGGCACGAACGACTCCGATCGATGTGGATGCGACAGGCTCACTCTCGCCGGCAGCACCTAACACTGCGGTAACAGCCATCGACCGATCCACATCCGGCACACAGCCCACACTCGCGAGAAGGTAACGCCGTGACACCAGACACCACCGGATTCGACGCGCCGCCGACACATGTCGCGCTGCTAGGCCGGTTCTGCGTCCAAACGCACCGCCTTCCGGCTCCCCCACCTAAGAAGGCAACGCCGTGACAGACAACACCCGAGTCGAGTTCCTGACGATCGCCCGGGAGTGGGGGCGGATCGGGTGCATCGGGTTCGGCGGGCCGCCGACGCACATCGCGCTGTTGCGGCGACTCTGCGTCGAGCGGCGGGGCTGGCTGGCGGCGACCTAGTTCGAGGACGGAATCGCGGCCGTGAACCTGTTGCCAGGCCCGGCATCCACCCAACTCGCCATCTTCACGGCGTGGCGGCTGCGCGGCCGGATCGGTGCGCTCGTCGGCGGTGTGTGCTTCATCGCACCCGGGCTGGCGCTGATTCTGTTGCTGGCGGCGCTGTTCCTGTCCGGGCGGCCGCCACTGTTCGTCCAGGGTCTGGCAGCCGGTGCCGGTGCCGCGGTCGCCGCGGTGGCCGTGCAGGCGGCCGGCACGCTCGTGCCGGCGAGTTGGCAGCGGGCCGGCGCCCGCCCGGCGCACCTCCGGTGGATCGGCTACTGCGTCGCCGGCGGTGTGGCCGCCGCCCTTGTCGGGCCGTGGCTGGTGCTGGTACTGATCGCCTCGGGCTTCGTCGAGGTGGGCGTGCGGATCCCGGACAAGAGGGCCTTCCTGCCGCTGGCCGTCGCGCCCGTCACCGGGGGCGGACTGCTCGCGTTGGTGTGGGTGGCTTTCAAGGTCGGCGCGCTGTCCTACGGCGGCGGGTTCGTGATCATCCCGCTGATGCAGGCCGATGCCGTCGGCCACTACCACTGGATGACCGCAGGACAGTTCCTCAACGCCGTCGCGCTCGGCCAGGTCACGCCGGGACCGGTGGTGCAGACGGTCGCCGTGGTCGGTTACGCGGCGGCCGGGGTGTGGGGCGGGGTGCTGGCCGCCGTGACGGCCTTCACCCCATCATTCCTGTTCGTGCTCGTCGGCGGTTCGCGGTTCGACCGGCTGCGCGCCGACACCCGGGTGCAGGCGTTCCTGACCGGCGCCGGCCCCGCGGTGATCGGCGCGATCGCCGGGTCCGCCGTGCCGCTTTCGTTGGCACTGCGGCACTTGTGGCAATTCGGGGTGCTCGCGGCGGCGGCCGTGTGGCTGCTGGCCGCCCGCCGCGGTGTAGTGGGCACCCTGCTCGGCGCCGGTGTGCTCGGTGCGGCGGCCGCACTCGCCGGGTGGCCGGTGAACTAGCTCTGCCGGACCCCTGGACGGGTCGTCGTCTACTCGGACCTGTCGAGCGACCCGAGCACGGCGTCCGCGAAGGCACCGCGCACGTCCAGTTCTCAAGCGCGGTCGGGTGATTGGGGCTCGTCGGGTAGTAAAGCGTCTGTTACGACGGACAGTGGTAGGTCGCGGGCCGCTGCGATGATCGTTTCGGCTCTTGCGCCGCCAAGGGCTTCGTGTGCTGCGGCCATGGCGACCTTTCGGTCGGCTATCTCGTCCTCGATGAACAGTGGAGCGCCCAAGCGGTCGCGTTCTCGGTCCACCACCGTCAGTAGGCGCAAGCCCGCTGCTGGGCGTCCGGCCGCGATGTCGAGGCTGGCCAATGCGTCCAACGCATCCAGCACGCCCTCCAGAATGTCCACCTCGACGTACAGGGCCAGGCTTCGCAGGCCCAGCCGCCGGGATTCTGTCGGGTCGCCGGACTGGCGGGCGAGGATGCCCAGATTGCCCGTCGCCGCTGCTTCTCCCCTGCCGTCGTTGATTTCGTGCCAGATCTGCAATGCCTCTGTCAGTGGGGGGACTGCTTCGGCGCGCCGGCCTTCGATTCTGTGGATCAAGCCTATGTTGTTCAGGGCCGACGCGTAACGGCGTTGGTCGCCGATGTCGTTTGCCAGGTCACGGCTGTCCTTCGCGTAGCGCAGTGCCGCTTCGTAGTCTTGCTGCGCTATCGCCGTCACGCACAAACCGCCGAGTGCGATTGTGGCGCCCGTCGTGTCGGCCAGTGCCTGGTATACGGTCAGGCATTCCTCGCCGAGTTGGCGTGCTTCCGCGAAGTCGCCGCTGTTGCGGGTCAGTGCGGCCGCGGCACGCAAAGCCGATCCACGTAGCAGCGACGGCGTCGGGTCGGCGGCTGCCAGTGCCCTGCGCAGCCAGTTCCGACCTTCCGCCATCAATCCTCTTGCCCACCAGTACCACCACAGTGGGCTCGCGATTTCCAGTGCGCGCACCGGATCCGCACCTTCCCCGAGGCACCACTTCATCGCGGCCCGCAGGTTCGCCTCCTCGAACCCCAAGCGACGCATGAGGTTGACGTGGTTGGGGCCACCGAACTGTTCCGCCGATCCGGCCAGCTCGGCGCACCAGGCGGCATGCTTGTGCCTCAGATCGTCAGCTTCGCCTGATTCGACCAGACGCTCGGTTGCGTACTCGCGTACCAACTCCAGCATCCGGTAACGGGTGCCGTCCTCGTGCTGTTCCGCGATGAGGATGGATTGGTCGACCAGCCTGGCCAACAATGTATGGGTTTCGTCGCCGATTCGCTCCGCGGCCCCAGAATCACAGCCACCAGCGAATACCGACAGTCGGCGGAACAATACCTGCTCGGCCGGGATCAGCAGGCGATAGCTCCAGTCGATGGCGGCACGCATCGTGTGGTGGCGGTCCGGCGTGGTGCGGGATCGCCGGTCCGCCAGCGCAAGCGTGGTGCCGAGCTGCCGTCCAATGTGGGCAGTCAGTTCAGCCAGCGACATCGTTCGTAGCTGTGCCGCCGCCAACTCGATGGCCAACGGCAGACCGTCCAGCCACCGACACAGCTGACCCGCGATGGCGATATTGTTGCGGTCTATGGTGAATCCGGCTCTGGCCGCGGCACCACGGTCGGCAAGCAAACGGACCGACTCGGTGCGGGCGGCGTCGGCGGGACTGTCGCCCTCGGCCGGCATGCCCAGGCCGGCCAAGGGCCACACGCGTTCACCGGTGACACCCAACGGTTCCCGGCTGGTGGCCAGAATGCGCAGGCCGGCGCAGTGGCTGAGCAACTCGGCGGCCAGCTTCGCACATCCGTCGATCAGATGCTCGCAGTTGTCCAGCAGGATCAACGCCCGGCAGTCGTGCAACTGTGCCACCAATGTCACAGCCAGCGGCTCGTCGGTGCGTGCTCGGACCCGCAACACCGTCGCCACGCGGTCGGCGACGGAACTCCCCGGCGGTGAGGTGGCCAACTCGACCACGTACACGCCGTCCGGGTGGTCGATCGCGGTGTCCTTGGCCAGTTCCAACGCCAGCCGTGTCTTGCCCGAGCCGCCAGGGCCGGTCACCGTGAGCAGACGCGTCGTCCCCAGATGGTTCGCCAACTGCTCCAGCGCACCCCGACGGCCGATGAAACGGCTTGGTGGCACCGGAATCGTGGTCGGCGGATCAAGCGTCGGGTCCCTACGGTCAACGGCCCGTGCCAGCGCCACGATGTCACCGCCCGGCTCAAGGCCCAACTCCGCATCCAACCGCCGGCACAGTTCGCGGTAGAACTCCTGGGCGTCGCCGATTCGCCCGCACCGGTACAACGCCAACAAATACAGCTTGGCCAGCCGCTCCCGCACCGGATACCCGACCACCAGCCCGCCCAGCTCGGCGACGATCCGAGCGTGGCGACCAAGGGTCAGCTCGGCGTCGAAGCGGTCCTCCAACGCCGACAGCCGCAGCTCGGCCAGCCGCAACCGTGCCGCCGCAACGTCCGAACCCGCCGGTACACCCGTGTACGGCTCGCCGCGCCACAACGCAAGCGCCCCGGCCAAGTCGGCAGCCGCGCGCGCCGGTCGTTCGGTCAGTTGACGGCGTGCGGCCGCGATCGTGGCCTCGAACCGGCCGGCGTCCACATCCTGGACGGTCGCGTCCAGCAGGTAGCCGGCCGGCGTGGTGACGAGCCGGTCGCCGAGCACCTTGCGCAGCGCCGACACGTGCATCTGCAGGGCCGCCGTGGCCGTGGCCGGTGGGGCGTCACCCCAGATCTGGTCGATCAGGTTGGTCGCCGACACGGCCTGGCCGACCTGCGCCAACAGCGCGCCGAGCAACGCACGCGGCCGTGGCCCGCCCAGCCGGGCCGGCTCGCCGCCGACCGTGACCGCCAGCGGGCCGAGGACCAGGAACTCGACCTCTTCGGTTTCCGCCACTCGGCCACCTTTGGTGAATCTTTGGCGCGCACACCGACGCTGTGTCCTGCGGGGGGACGACGCGCTCGGGCACCGCTGATGGGGGTAGCGGGCCCGAGCGCCGTCGCTGTCTGTCACAAACCAGACAAAGGGTAAGGCAACTGGAGCCTTCGGGGGGATCCGGTATGGGGACAGGGCGCGCACATGCGGGCGGCACCGTGCTGACCAGGCACGGCGGACCGACTATGGACGTACGGGTCGTACTCGCCGATGACCACTCAGCGGAACGCGCCGCGCTGGCCGCCGTTCTCACCGACGCCGGGGGTGTCCTGGTCGTCGCGGCAGCCACCACCGGACACGGCGCCGTCCAGCAGGCACTGCTGCACCGCCCGGACGTGCTGGTCGTGGACCCACGGATGCCGGGGCTGACCGGGACCGCCATGGTCAAGCACGTGCTGCGCTCGGCACCGGGGGTCGCCGTGCTCGTCCTCGCGACCACGGAGGACGACGAGTCGGTGTGCGCCGCGGTTCGGGCCGGCGTGCGCGGCTACATCCGCAAGGACGCCGACCCGGCGGCGATCGTCCGCGCGGTGCGCTGTGTCGCGGCCGGCGACGCGATCTTCGGGCCGGCCATCGCGGCCCGCCTCACGAAACTGCTGACCGGCGGTCACCGGCTGCCGTTGGCTGGCCTGACCGCGCGGGAGCACGAGGTGTTGGAGCTGATGGCCGCCGGACTGCCCAATTCCGCCGTGGCCCGGCAGTTGCGGCTGGCCACGAAGACCGTCAGCAACCACCACTCGGCGATCCTGGCCAAGCTCAAGGTGGCCGGCCGGGCCGAAGCGATCGCGCGGGCGCGGCAGGCCGGGCTCGGCCGGCAAAAGGGACTGCGTCCGGCGTGCCGGTAGGGCACGCTGCCGGTCGTGGCCGGATTCAGCTCAGGACTCGACCTGTCCCTCGGGTTCTACACCGACGTGGTCCGGCCCCTGCTCGACGACGCCCTGCCGGGTGTGCCGCACTCGGCCGCGCTGCTCGGCACGGGTTCGGAGATCCTCGGTTTCGACACCGCCCGGTCCACCGACCACGACTGGGGGCCACGGCTACAAGTGTTCCTGCCCAACGCACACCGGCACGCCGAGCGGATCACCGCGCTGCTGACGGAGCGCCTACCGGTCACGTGGCACGGCTACCCGACCGCGTTCACCCGCACCCACGACCCCGATCCCACCCGACGCCACCGGGTCGAGGTGACCGATCTCGGTGACTGGCTGCGCACGTGGCTCGGTTTCGACCCGCGCGCCGACGTCACCGTGACCGACTGGCTGGCGACACCGACGCAGCGGCTCGCGGAAGTGACCGGTGGCGCGGTGTTCCACGACGGGCTCGGCGAACTCGAACCGGCCCGCGCCGCGCTGGCCTGGTACCCGGACGACGTATGGGTATTCGTGCTGGCCTGCCAGTGGCACCGGATCGCCGAGGAGGAGGCGTTTCCCGGTCGCTGCGCGGAAGTCGGCGACGATCTCGGGGCGACCGTGGTGACCGCGCGGCTCGTCCGTGACCTGATGCGCCTGTGCCTGCTCATGGACCGCCGCTATCCGCCGTACGCCAAGTGGCTCGGCACCGCGTTCGCCCGACTGCCCGCGCTCGACGACCTCCCGACCCACCTTGCCGGCGCGCTGACGGCCGAGGACTGGCCGACCCGCGAACGACACCTTGTCGCCGCGTACCAAGCCGTCGCGGCAAGGCACAACGAACTCGGCCGCACCGAACCGCTCGCGACCACCACCCGGCCGTTCCACGACCGGCCGTTCCAGGTCCTTGCCGCGAACCGTTTCACCAACGCCCTGCTCGCCACCATCGACCGGCCGGACCTCCGAGACCGGCCGCTGACCGGTGCCGTCGACCAGTTCCTTGACAGCGTGGACGCCCTCGGCGACCTGCGATTCACCCGACGGGCGTTACGCCACCGTGCGTCGCGGCGATAACCACAGTGGACGGCTATGAACGGAGCGATTGTCGTGGACACCTGGCAGCTCATCGAAACCGAACGAATCAAGGCGGCCGACGCCTTCGGCGAGCTGACCGCGCCGGACTGGGCGGCGCCTTCGCTGTGCGACGGACGGAGCAACCAGGACACACTGGCACATATGGTGTCAACAGCCGAACTGAGCACCGGCGGATTTCTCGCCGGTATGGCGCGCAACGGATTCAACTTCAACCGGATGACCGCCAACGACATCAAGCGGGTCGGCGTGGACGCGCCGGCCAAGCTGATCAGCCGCCTGCGGGCCGCCGCGCCCGGCCACAACCACCCGCCCGGCCCGGTGGCCGCGATGCTGCTGGAGGCCGTCGTGCACGGCGAGGACATCGTGTACCCGCTCGGCCGCACGATCGACCACTCGCCGGCGGGACTGCTCGGCGCGGCCGACTTCGCCAAGGGCGCCCAGCCGCTGGTCGGGTGCAAGAAGCGGATCGCGGGCCTTGCCTTGCACGCCACCGACTTCGAGTGGTCCACCGGCAGCGGACCGGAGGTGCGCGGCCCGCTGGTGGCGCTGCTGCTTGCCATGTCCGGCCGCAAGACCGCGCTGGACTCGCTGACCGGAGACGGCGTGGCGATCCTGCGCG
>DATBCR010000807.1:0-3763 GCA_036270375.1 Pseudonocardiaceae bacterium
TCCTCGGCACCGGTGAACTTCAGGGTGACCTTCTGGCCCGCGAACGGTGCCAGGCTGAAGCTGCGCTGTGCGTATCCGGTGTTGTGGTCGAGGTTCGAGTATGTGTGCAATGTGGACAGTACGGTGCCGGAGCTGTTGAGCACCTGCACCTTCAGCGTGTCGAACGCGGTCGTGGTGCTGGTCTCCGCCGTGTCGATGTGCAGCCAGAAACTGAGGTTGTAATTGGTGCACCCGCTCGGCAGCGTGACCGACTGCGACAGCGTGTCGGTGTGGGTGGTGCCGTAGCCGTCCATCCAGGCGTCCCATGTACCGCTGTGCGGCGGTTCCTGGGTGTGGTTGCTGACCACGCCGGTGGACGCCGTCCACGGTGCCGCGGTGCCGGTCTCGAATCCGGGGTTGCCGAGCAACTGGGACGACGGGCAGCTCGCGCCGAGCGTGGCCGACGCCTCGTTGCTCTGCGGACCTTCACCGGCGGCGTTCACCGCGGTGACCTTGTAGAAGTAGGTGCCGTTGGCGAGGCCCGTGTCCGTACACGACGTCACCGCGGCAAGACCGCTGCATCCACCGCTGGTCAACAGCGTCTCGCCGCCGCTGGCCGTGCCGCGATACACCTTGTAGGACGTGACGATCTGGCCGTTGTCACTGGCCGGTGGCGACCAGTTCAGCGTGACCTGGCCGGTGCCGCCGGTCGCGGTCAGGCCGAGGGGCGCGGTCGGCGGTGCCGCCATGATGGGCGATGCCGTGACCGTCACGCTCGACGTGGCCGTCTTCGCGGGCGACTCGCTGTCGGTCACGGTCACTGTCGCCGTGAAGGTGCCGACGGCACTGTAGGTGTGGCTCGGGTTCTGCGCCGTACTGGTCGCCGACCCGTCACCGAAGTTCCAACTGTAGTTGTAGCCCGGCGTGCCACCCGTCGCGGTGGCGGTGAAGGCCACGTTCAACGGGATCTGGCCGGAGGTCGGCACACCGGACGACGTCACCGCGAGCGGATTGCCGACCGCACTGACGTTCACCGTCACGGTCGACGTGGCCGTCTTCGCGGGCGACGAAGTGTCCGTCACGGTCAGGGTCGCGTTGAACGTGCCGGCGGTGCTGTAGGTGTGGCTGGGGCTCTGCGCCGTACTGGTCGTCCCGTCGCCGAAGTTCCAACTGAAGGAGTAGGGCGCGGTGCCACCCGTGGCCGAGCCCGTGAACGTCACGCCGAGCGGTGCGTTACCGGTGGTCGGCTGTGCCGATGCCATGGCGGTCAGCGGCGTCGTGCCCTGGATCCAGAGGTCCTCCAACGGGTCACCGAGGGCGGCCTGGTCGTGCGTGGTCATCGGGAACGTCGTCAGGCCGATGTTGTCGTTCGGGTCGATGATGCCCGGGTGCACGTTCTGCAGCACCCGCTCGGCGGCGGCGATCACGTTGTCCGTCGTGTAGGCGACATGCGTGACGACGCCCTGCTTCATGAACTTCGGGGACGCCACGACGACGGTCGGCACGCGGAAGGTGTTGCTGACGTGGTCCGGGCCGTTGTTGCCGTTCTGCGTGTCGTCCTCGGTGACCACGATCACCGTGTTGTCCTTGGTGGCCGGGTTGTTCATGATCGAGTCGGTGATCTGCTTGGTGACGGAGTCGTTGGTCGGGATGTCCTGGAACGAGCCGGGGTGGTCGTTGAACAGCTCGACATAGGAGTAGGTCGGCAACCCGTTGGTCGACACGAAGTTCAGGAAGTCGTTCCCGACGGTCGTGTCCGAGATGTTCTGGTTGCTGCAGGTGAACTCGTTCTGGTGCAGTTCCTCCGGGATGGTCGTGCCGGGGCGGTTGACCGGCAGCACCTCGGGTTTGCCGGTGGCCGGGTTGCGCCAGAAACCACTGCCGGTGTTGAGCATCCAGTAGAAGTCACCGTTCATGACGAACGTGAAGGGGCTGCTGCCGGCTCCCGACCCGGTCTGGGCCGTGCACGGGTTGGTGCCCTCCCCGGCCGGACCGGTCGTGCCCTGCAGGAACCGGTCGAACTCGGTGCCGCCGGCGGTCGGGTACGACTGCTGCTGCGAACTGGACGAGGACTGGCCGGAGAACAGCCACCAGTGGTTGGGGCCGCTCGGCGGCTGCGTGCCCGTGCTGTAGGCGTCCAGCAGCGCGTTCTGCTTGGCAAGGGCGTGCAGGTTGGGCGTCTGGCTGATGTGGTTCGTGCTCTGCACCTGGCCGTTGCAGCCGGCCTGGATCGTGGTGGCGCAGTCGCCGAGGTAGTCGTCGAAAGTGTGGTTCTCCCGGTACAGGATCACGAAGTGCGTGAACGGCGGGAAGAACGGGGCCAACGGGTTGACCGCCGCGGCCGGCTTCTGCACGGTCGGCGTGCCACAGGTCGCGCTCTGGCAGAGCGCGGTGGCCTGGGTCGACTGGTGGTTGGTGATGTTGAAGTTGTGCGGCTGGGGGAACTTCGTGAACTCGACGCCCGGCGCGGCGAACTTGGCGCCGTTGCAGTTGTAGTCGTCCGGCTTGTAGGTCTGGTGCCGCTGGCCTTCCGGCAGGTTCTTGGCGTCCTCCGGATCGGCGCTGGGGTTGAATCCGTTCAACGTGCACGAGCCGACACCCGTGGCCGGATGGACACCGCCGGCGTCGGCCGCTTCCGGACCGGTCACGGCTAAGCCGATCACCAGAACGGCGGCCACTCCCGTGGCCCCGAGTAAGGTCTTCTTCCAACCGATCATCGACACTCCCCGCACACAGAGTTCCCGACGCGGCACTGCGACCACCGCTTGACCATGGTCCCTACCAGCGATGTCGCGCTCAAGAACTCCGGTCGAATCCTTTCCGCCGGTTGTTGCCGTATTAACTCGTAGTTTCGTTCCTGGTCGGCGGAAGCCGGAAAGGTCCTGTGTGTCCTGATGTGACTCTTTACGAACTATCTTGCGGGAGGTTGGCACGGCTGCGCGCGGTCGCGGCCAAGGTGCGGTCGAGGCTGGTCAGGTCAGTGACGATGCGGGCCAAGTCCGCGATGGGCTCGTGATAGCGCAGTCGGCGATATTGGCAGCGGCTCAACGCCGCGATGTCCGCCGGGAGTTCGGCCTCACGCGGGAGCGTGGCCTGGTCGGTCAACACCGGGATCACCCGGACACCGGTGGCGAAGGCCACGACGAGTTCTCGGCGGATCCAATCGGCTGGGTCATCGATCCGACGCCGGCCCGCAGGATCGGTGACGGTCAGCCAGTGCGGCCCGATCACCGCGAGCAGCACCCGAGCCGACCGCACTCGATCCAACAACGCCTGTACGAAATCAGCCCCGGCCGGGATGGACTCACAGTCCAGAAACACGTGCTCGTCGCCGAACCGGCGTGCCAGTTCGGTGTAGAGCAGCGCGCCGTAACTGTGGCTGTCCGCACCCCGATAGTTGATGAACACGACACAACCCGCTTGTCGTGTCGAATCCGGCCGGCTGGCCGGGCCTGAGAATGCCCGCGCTCCAGTACCGACCGCTTGATTGACAATGTCCTGGATACCCCCGGATTGAATCACGCCGTAGTTGACGATTCCGGCACCGTGGACGGGCGGCTGACGTGCGGCGTCCTGGGTGCTGTTGCTGTCGTCTCCGCCGGAATCCGTGCGCATGGCGCGGTCACCACCTATCGAGCCGCCGCAGACTGCCCGGTCGGGGCTTCTGCGTGGGGAGAGACGTTCTGGGTCGCCATCGAACCCGTGCCGACCGCCTGGTTTCCGACGAAGCTCAGTCCGCCTTGTTGGATGACGCCCTGGTTGAGGATGGTCTGTTGCTGACTAC
>DATBCR010000808.1:0-2152 GCA_036270375.1 Pseudonocardiaceae bacterium
CCTCGCCGAGCGACCCGCCGAACACCGTGACGTCCTGGCTGAACACGCACACCGGCCGGCCGTCCACGGTGCCGTAGCCGGTCACGACGCCGTCGCCGTACGGGCGGTTGCGCTCCTGGTCGAAGTTCGTGGACCGGTGCCGCGCCAGTTCGTCCAGCTCGACGAACGAGCCGGGGTCCAGCAGCATGTCGATCCGCTCGCGGGCGGTCTTCTTGCCGCGCGCATGCTGGCGTTCGACCGCCCGCGCCGACCCGGCGTGCACCGCCTCGTCGTTGCGCCGGTACAGGTCGGCCAGCTTGCCCGCCGTCGAGTGGACGTCCGGCTCGGCCGTTGATCCGGTGCCTGGACCGCCGATGGGCACAGTCGCGCTGCTCATGACCGGTCAGCCTAACGACGGCGGCCGCGTGGCCCCCGGTGGCGTTGCCGATGTCACCCCTAGTCTGTGACCCGTGGACGCCGACCGACTACGCGCCGAACTGGCCGGGCGCTACGCCGCCGTGGACGTGGTGGCCAGCACCGGCTCGACCAACCGGGACCTGGCCGCCGCCGCCCGCGACGGCGCGGCCGACCGGACCGTGCTGATCGCCGACGAGCAGACCGCGGGTCAGGGCCGGCTGGCCAGGACGTGGGCGTCGCCGCCGGACGCGGGGCTGTACCTGAGCGTGCTGCTGCGGCTGGACATGGTGCCGGTAGTGCGGTTGAGCTGGTTGGCGCCGCTGGCCGGGGTGGCGCTGGTGCGCACGGCCCGGTTCGCGGGTGCCGAGGCCGTGCTGAAGTGGCCGAACGACCTGCTGATCGGGTCGGCGCACGGCAAGGGTGCCGGCGTGCTGGCGGAGGTCGGCGAGGGGAGCGCGGTGGTGATCGGCATCGGGCTCAACGTGCTGCCGGTCACCGACATCGAGCCGGGTGCGGGCGGCCTGCCGGCCATGTCCCTCGCCGGCGCCGGGGCCACAGTGCTGGACCGGGGTGCGCTGGCCACCCGACTGCTCACCGAACTGGCCGACCTCGACGACGCGTGGCGCACGGCCGGCGGCGATCCGGACGCGAGCGGCCTCGCCGAGGAGTACCACGCGTGCTGCGACACGTTCGGCCAACGGGTGCGGGTGGAACTGCCGACCGGTGCGTTGACCGGCGTCGCGACGCACCTCTCTCCGGAGGGCGCACTCGTGGTGCGCACCGACGACGGCCGTGATCATCCGGTGTCCGCCGGCGATGTGGTGCACCTGCGGTCTGCCTCCTGATCCGGCGCGCCGGCAAGGGATACCGTGGTGGCATGGCGTACCCAGACAATGTGCTGACCCCGGGTGAGCAGGTGGTGATCCACAAGCACCCGCACTGGAAGATGCTGATCCTGCCGGTGCTGATCTTCCTGGTGGTGGTCGTCGGGGCCGCGTATCTGGCGGGGCTGTTCGGCAAGCAGAGCTGGCACCTCGTGGCCTGGATCGCCATCGCGGCGGTCGCCGTCGTGCTCGCTGTGTGGCTCACGATCATCCCGTTCATGCGTTGGCGCACAACACATTTCATCGTCACGACGGACCGGGTGATGGCTCGCGAAGGTGTGCTCAATCGGACCGGGCTGGACATCCCGCTGTCCCGGATCAACAGCGTGCGGTTCGTGCACGGCCTGATCGACCGGATCTGGGGCGCCGGCACGCTGATCATCGAGTCGGCGTCCGACGAGCCGCTGGAGTTCGACGACATCCCGCAGGTCGAGCGCGTGCACTCGCTGCTGTACCGGGAGGTCGACGACACCGACGAGGAGTTCCGGCACCCGGGCCGCCGGTCGGGGGACCGCTGACATGGGTGCTCGGGAGGTCGGGTTGCCGTCGATGGTGCCTTCGGACGGTTTGCCGGCATCCGTGACCATCTGGGAGGTCGGCGCGCGGGACGGGCTGCAGAACGAGTCGTCGGTGCTGCCGGTGGACGTGAAGCTGGAATTCCTCGACCGGCTGGCGGACGCCGGCCTGTCGATACTCGAGGCGACCAGTTTCGTGTCGCCGAAATGGGTGCCGCAACTGGCCGACGCGGAGGATCTGCTGGCCGGGCTGCGGCGTCGGGACGGCGTGCGTTATCCGGTGCTGGTGCCGAACGAGCGGGGTCTGGATCGGGCATTGTCGGCCGGAGTTCGGGACATCGCGGTGTTCGGCAGCGC
>DATBCR010000809.1:0-3854 GCA_036270375.1 Pseudonocardiaceae bacterium
CCCACGAACGTGAGGTGTCCCTGCGCTCCGGCCGGCGCCTGTCCGCCGCGCTCCGGACGTCGGGTCTCACAGTCGACGAGTGGGACGCGGACGCGAACCTGGTACCCCGCCTGAGCGACAACAGAAGGCCCGACGCGGTGATCGTGGCGCTACACGGCGGCGAGGGCGAAAACGGTGCGGTGCAGAGCATCCTGGAGATGCTGCACATCCCGTACGTCGGCACCGATCCACGAGCGTGTCGCCGGGCCTGGGACAAGCCGACCGCCAAAGCCGAACTGGCCCGTGCCGGGTTGGCAACCCCCGACTGGATCGTGTTGCCCCACAGCACGTTCCGCGAACTGGGCGCCCAGGGCGTGCTGGACGCGATGGTGGCCCGACTTGGCCTGCCCTTGATGCTCAAACCCGACCAGGGTGGCTCCGCGCTTGGCGCGCAAGTGGTCCGTTCGGCGGCCGAGCTGCCGGCCGCCATGGTCGGCTGCCTTGCTTACGGCGACACGGTCCTGGCCGAACGTTTCGTCCCCGGCATCGAAGTCGCGGTGTCCGTGATCGACGGCCCGGACGGCCCAACCGCACTACCCGCGGTGGAAATCGTCGCCGAGAACGGGGTCTACGACTACACCGCCCGGTACACCGCCGGCCTGGCCACCTTCCACGCCCCCGCCCGACTGGACCCGGCAACCGCCGCGACGGTCGGCGAACTGGCCGTGACCGCACACCGACTGCTCGGCCTGCGAGACGTTTCGAGGACCGACGCGATCATCGACAGCGATGGCACGGTCCAGTTCCTGGAAGTGAACGTGTCACCGGGCCTGACCGAAACCTCACTGCTCCCGATGGCGGTGGAAGCAGCCGGCCGATCCCTCGGCGACGTCTTCGCGGGCCTGGTCGACCGAGCGCTCACGCGCAAACCGACTCACTGACACACAGCTACGAACCGGCTCACTCCAGGTAGTTTCTCACGGTCGTCACCGTGACGAAACGACCTGGTGTGATCCCTTGCGGGATTCTCACGCCTGATTTGTCTGATCCGGCGACATGATCTTGATGATCCGCTCAAGATCATCGACAGAGGCGAACTCGACCACGATCCGCCCCTTCCGCCGCCCCAACTCCACCTTCACCCGGGTGTCGAAGTTGTTCGACAGCCGATCAGCCAGATCCTGCAACCCAGGCGCCTGCATCTGCTTACGCGGACTCGCCTTCTGCTGCTTCGCCGGCTCATGCTTGGCGAGCGTGACCGCCTCCTCGGTGGCCCGCACCGACAGCCCCTCGGCCACGATCCGCACGGCCAGCTCCTCCTGCGCACCCGGATCGTCCAGCCCGAGCAGCGCACGCGCGTGCCCGGCCGACAGCACACCGGCCGCAACCCGCCGCTGCACCGGTAGCGGCAACTTCAACAGCCGGATCATGTTCGTGATCACCGGCCGGCTACGCCCGATCCGATTCGCCAGCTCCTCGTGCGTGACCTCGAACTCCTCCAGCAACTGCTGGTACGCCGCCGCCTCCTCTAGCGGGTTCAACTGCACCCGGTGGATGTTCTCCAGCAACGCATCCCGCAGCATCGCGTCGTCACTCGTGTGCCGAACGATCGCCGGAATGACGTCCAGTCCGGCCTGCTGCGCCGCCCGCCACCGGCGTTCGCCCATCACCAGCTCATAGCTGCCGCCGGCGACCTCCCGGACCACGATCGGCTGCATCAGCCCGAACTCGGTGATGGAGTGTTCGAGTTCGGCCAGCGCCTCGGTGTCGAAGACCTGCCTCGGCTGCTTGGTGTTCGGTGTGATCGAGTCGATCGGCACCTCGCGGTACACCGCACCGGCCACCGTCCCGGACGCGGCCGGCCCGTCGACGGTCAAAGTCACGGTCGACGCGGCCGTGGACGGGCCGCTGTTGAGTGGCGGCCCGCTCGGAATCAGCGATGCCAGGCCACGCCCCAGCCCGCCCTTGCGTTCGTTCATGGTGTCCCCTCCGCGCCTCGCTCGGCCACTTCGCGCGCCGCGTCCAGGTAGCTCATCGCGCCACGTGAACCCGGGTCGTAGGCCAGCACCGTCTGACCGAATCCTGGTGCCTCGGAGACCTTGACGCTGCGTGGAATCACCGTCTTGAGCACGGTGTCACCGAAATGGGTACGCACCTCGGACGTCACCTGGTCGGCCAGCTTGGTCCGGCCGTCGTACATGGTGAGCAGGATGGTGGAGACGACCAGCAGCGGGTTCAGGTGGGCCTGTACCAGCTCGATGTTGCGCAGCAGCTGGCCCAGCCCTTCCAGCGCGTAGTACTCGCACTGGATCGGGATGAAGACCTCCTGGGCGGCCACCATCGCGTTGACCGTGAGCAGGCCGAGTGATGGCGGGCAGTCGATCAGCACGTAGTCCGGCTGCAACTGGTCCAACGCCTCGTCGGACAGCGCCTCCTTCAGCCGCGACTCGCGGTTGGCCATCGAGACCAGTTCGATCTCGGCGCCGGCCAGGTCGATCGTGGCCGGCACGCACAACAGGTTGTCGGACTGGTCGCTGGCCTTGGCGGCATCGGCCACCGTGATCTCGCCGATCAGCACCTCGTAGACCGACGGCGTGCCGGACCGGTGTTCGACACCGAGCGCGGTGCTCGCGTTGCCCTGCGGGTCCAGATCGACCACCAGCACACGCAGCCCGTGCAGCGCGAGTGCGGCGGCGATGTTCACCGCGGTGGTGGTCTTGCCGACGCCGCCCTTCTGGTTGGCGATGGTCATCACCCGCCGGCGGGTCGGCCGGGGGAGTATCAGATTGGGGTGCAGCACCCGGGTCGCACGTTCGGCTTCATCGGCGATGGGCGTCCACCCGCCGCTGTAGTCCCCGGTCGCGCCGGCCGGGGGAGTCGCCGGCCGCCGTACTTCGCCGTTGTCGGGTGCGCCGTGGCGCCCCCGTCCAGCCGACGTTTCACGTGGAACATTCGCTGCTTCACTCTGCTGCTCGGGGTGCACGTCACCGATCCTTCCTTGTCCGACGCTGGCCGTCACGAATCTCCGCCGTTCTTTGTCCGCCGCACCAGGATCACGGTCGTCGGGACGGCCAGTACGTCCGCCCCACAACTCACCACCGACTGTTCGACACCGCCGGCCCGGCGCACCAGATCGGCGTCCCTGGCCAGTTCGTCACCCGCACTCTCGCCCTTCAACGCCACCAGCAGGCCGCCCGGCCGCACCAGCGGCAGGCACCAGCCGGCCAGCTTCGCCAACGGTGCCACCGCACGAGCCGTAACCACATCCGCAACGCCGATCTGACGCCGAATCTCCGGCTCCTCGGCCCGGCCCTGCACGATCCGAACGTCGATATCCAACTCGGCCACGACCTCGCTCAGCCACGTCACCCGCCGAGCCATCGACTCCAGCAACGTGATCCGAAGATCCGGCCGGGACATCGCCAGCGGGATACCCGGCAACCCGGCGCCGGAACCGACGTCGACCACGGTGGCATCGAGGGGAATCAACTCGCCTACCACCGCCGAGTTGAGAATGTGCCGCTGCCAAAGCCGGCCCACTTCCCGTGGTCCGATCAGCCCACGAGATACGCCGTGTTCGGCCAACATTGCGGCGTAGCGCTGGCAGAGCGGCAGCCGGGGGCCAAACACTTGTTCAGCCGATCCCGCGGCCACGCCGTCCTCGTCGCAGGACACCGCGCTCATCCGATTCCGTTCGTCGTTTCACGTGAAACCACGGGCCACGCGCTCGATGCGGAAGCCAAGAATAACCGCCGCCGAATGGAGACTGTGCGTCGGGCGCTCAGCGGTCACCAAGCAGCCGCAACACCCGGACATGACGGCGGCCCGGTTCGTTTCACGTGAAACGAACCGGGCCGCCGTCAGATCACGCCGTC
>DATBCR010000810.1:0-4479 GCA_036270375.1 Pseudonocardiaceae bacterium
TGGCGGCCGCTGTCCCCCGGTACCGCCGCGTCGCGCTACGCGATCCGGCCGCCGTCCGAGGACCAGGCGTGCTTCTCCGTTGTCGACCTGGCGACGCGCGACCTGACCGGTGAGGCGGTGCTGTGGGGCATCGACACGCACAACCGGACCGCGCACATCGGCATGTCGCTGCGGCCGAGGTACCGAGGCAAGGGGCTCGCGGCGGACGTGGTGCGGGTGTTATGCCACTACGGTTTCGTCGTCCTCGGCCTGCACCGGCTGCAGGTCGACACGCTGGCCGACAACGCGGCGATGATCGGGGCGGCGCGACGGGCCGGGTTCACCATGGAAGGCACGCTGCGGGACGGCGCCTGGGTGACCGGGGTGTTCGCCGACGAGGTCGTGCTCGGCATGCTGGCCGGTGAATGGGCATCCGAGCGCCGTGCGGTTGACTAGCGACATGCTGGTCACCACCACCTATCTCGAACAGACCGCCCCAACCGACCTGCGACCGGCCAAACCACCCACCGAGCCGGGCCTCCTCGTGCGGATCGACGAGGTGTCGCCGGAGTTCTGCCGGTTCCTGTACGCGTCGGTCGGCGGCGACTGGTACTGGCTCGGCCGGCTGTCCTGGACGTTCGCGCAGTGGACGGAGTGGCTGGCACGGCCCGGTTCGGAGACGTGGGTGCTGTGGTCGCACGGCACGCCGGTCGGCTACATCGAACTGGACTCGCAGCCCGGCCCGACCACGACGCAGGTGGAGATCGCGTACTTCGGGCTACTCCCCCGGTTCATCGGGCGCGGGCTCGGCGGGCAACTCCTGACCGAGGGCGTCACGCACGCGTGGTCGATGCGGGACCGATGGCCGGAACTGCCGCCGGTGGACCGGGTCTGGGTGCACACGTGCACGCTGGACGGCGAGCACGCGCTGGCCAACTACACCGCACGTGGCCTGCGGCCGTACCTGACAAGCGAGCATGACGAACCGCTGCCGCCGGTCGCGCCCGGTCCGTGGCCCGGCGCGCGCTGATCAGGCCTTGTGTTCGGTGACCGTCAGTTCGGCGTCGCGTTTCGCCACTTCCTCGCGCACGATGGGGATCACGTGACGGCCGAAGTCGATCGCGTCGCCGATCGCGTCGTAGCCGCGCGCGGACAGGATGCGTACGCCGAGGTCGTAGTAGTCCAGCAGCGCCGATGCGACCGTCTCCGGGGTGCCGACGAGGGCGGTCGAGTTGCCGGCACCACCGGTCGCGGCCGCGGTCGGCGTCCACAGCGCGCGGTCGAAGCGTTCGCCCTGCTCGGCCAGCGCGAGCAGCCGCTGTGAACCGGTGTTCTCCGGGTTGGTGAGCGGGTACCGCCGGATGATCTGGCTCTGGCCGCTGTCGGTGCGCGCCTTGATCGCGGCCACCGTCCGATAAGCCTTCTCCCAGGCCAATTCCTCGGTCGGCGCGATGATCGGCCGGAAGGCGACCTGGATCTTCGGCACGTCGGTCCGGCCGGCTTTCGCCGCGGCCGCCTTGACGGACTCGATCTGCGCCACGGTCTGCGCGAGCGGTTCGCCCCACAGGCAGAATATGTCCGCCTCGGCGCCACCGGCCGCGTAGGCGGCCGGCGACGAACCGCCGAAGGAGACGTTCGGGCGGGGCCGCTGTACCGGGAACGTGTCGCTGACGAAATCGGCGAACCGGTAGTGCGGGCCTTCGTGGTCGAACGGCTCGGTCGACGTCCACGCCCGCTTGACGATCTGGATGTACTCCCTGGTGCGGGTGTAGCGCTCGTCCTTGGTGAGGTAGTCGCCCTCGCGCCGCTGCTCATGGTCGTTGCCGCCGGTGATGAAATGCACGGTCAGCCGGCCGTCCGAGATCTGGTCGAGGGTGGCGAACGTCTTCGCGGCGAAGGTCGGATACGACACGTTCGGCCGGTGCGCGAGCAACAGTTGCAGGCGGTCGGTGTTGGCGGCGATGTACGCGGCGACCTGCGCCGGGTCGGGCGTGCCCGAGCCGTACGCGGTGAGCACCCGGTCCCAGCCGAAGTCCTCGTGCGCTCTGGCCAGGCGCAGCGTGTACTCCTTGTCAAAGGCCTGCCCGGACCTCGGCCGCGTCTCGGAACCGTCGTTCGTGCCACCCATTCCCAGGAATTCCACCGGCATACCCGCCAGTGGAACACCGGTTTCCGAGCCGGTCAATGTCGTCCCACCGTTCGGCATCACTTGACGTGGGCGAACGGCACGCGGTTAGCCTGCCTGGTGACCAGCATGGGAGACCCGGCCGTGGTTGTGGTCGTCGGCGCTGGTCCGCGTGGCGTCGGCTTCCTGGAACGGTTGTCCGCCAACGTTTCCGAGTTGTCGCCGAATCGGCGGATCGAGGTTCGGCTGATCGACCCCTTTCCGCCCGGTCCCGGCCGGATCTGGCGGCACGACCAGTCGCCGCTGCTGCGGATGAACTCGATGGCAAGGGACGTCACGATGTTCACCGACGACAGCGTCCGGTGCGACGGCCCGATCGTGCCCGGCCCGTCGCTGGCCGAATGGGCCGAGCGCGAGCCCGATCTTGCCGCATTCACCGATGACACCTTTCCGACCCGCCGGCTCGCGAGTCGTTACCTGGCTTGGGTCTTCGATCATGTCACACGAAACCTTCCGTCCACAGTGGATGTTCATGTGATCGCCGACCGGGTGCTGCGGATCACCGGCCCGGACGACGGCCGGCAGTTGGTGTGGCTGGCCGACGCCGCCGAACCGCTGCTCGCCGACGCGGTTGTGCTGACCGTTGGCCATCTCGACGCGGAGGCGGCCGATTCCACATTCGTCGACTTCGCCGCGCGACACGGCAGGCACTACCTGCCGCCGGCCTATTCGGCGGACGTCGACCTGACTGATGTGCCGGCCGGCGAGCCGGTGCTGGTGCGTGGGCTGGGACTGGCGTTCGTCGACCTGATGGTGCTGCTGACCGAGGGCCGCGGCGGCCGGTACTCGACGGCGTCGGACGGGTCGCTCACGTATCTGCCGTCCGGTCGGGAACCGGTGCTGTACGCGGGTTCCCGGCGCGGCGTGCCGTACCACGCGAAGACGACGTACCGGCTGGCCGTCGCGCCGCCGCTGCCCCGGTTCTTCGGCCCGGACGTGGTCGAGGAGTTGTTGGCGGGGCATGGGGTGGTCGACTTCGACCGGCACGTGTGGCCGTTGGCGGCCAAGGAGATCGGCTGGGGCTACTACCACGAGTTGGGCACCGCGCATCCGGACCGGCTCGCCATGCCGTGGCCCGAGTTCGCGGCGGCGTACGCGAAGCTGGACTGGGCCGACATGGGGGCACTGGTCGAGGATGCGGTGCCGAAGCAGGCTGACCGACTGGACTTCGCGCGGCTGGACCGGCCGTTGCGTGGTCTTCGGTTCGCCGGATCGGCTGCGTTGCAGGAGCACGTGCGGCGGTACATCGCGGCGGATCTGGCGCGGCGGTCGGATCCTCGGTACAGCGCGGATCTCGGGGCGTTTCTCGCGTTGTTGTCGGTGTACGGGCAGATGCCGAGGATCGTGGCGTCCGGGCAGCTCGATGTGCGGTCCAGGCTGGCGTCGGTGGACGTGTGGTGGACCGGGTTCTTCCATTTCTATGCCAGTGGGCCGCCAGGTGACCGGTTGGCGCAACTGCTCGCGTTGTCCGAGGCGGGGTTGGTGCGGTTCCTCGGCGCCGACATGTGGATCACGATGGACGAGGAGCGTGGTTTGTTCGTCGGTGGCGGCGCGAACACGGACGAGGTGGTCGCGGCCCGCGCTCTGATCGACGCCCGCCTGCCGAGGCCGACGGTGGTGCACACGGCGGACGGTTTCCTGCGATCACTGTACGAGGCTGATCCCAGCTTGGCGGAAACCCTGGACGACACGCACACCGGCTTGCTTCGAGTGTCCGGTGTAGACGGACGCCTGAGCGATGCGCACGACCGGACCCACCCGCGCCGTTTCGCCCTCGGCCCGTTCACCACGGTCCGCACGGCGGCCGCGTTCGCCCGACCAGGGACGAACGCACCGGGATTCCGCGCCAACGACGCCACGGCAAGGGCCGTACTGTGCCTACTCGGCTCGGTGTCCCGGGTACCTTGCTGGACAAGGTACCCGTGATCACGAGGAGGACGGATGGCCGACGAACTGGTGCACTACGGGGTCCGTGCTGGCGTGGGGACGATCACACTGGACTCCCCACACAACCGGAACGCACTGTCCGCCCAACTACGCCGCGAACTGGCGGCCCACCTGGCGACGGCCATCGCTGACCCCGTGGTCCGAGTGATCGTGCTCGACCACACCGGAACGGTGTTCTGCGCCGGGATGGACCTGAAGGAGGCCGGCGGCGCGAACGCCAGCAACCAGGGCGTGCAGGAGTTCCCGGCGATCCTGGCCCAGATCTGGACCAGCCCCAAGCCGGTGGTGGCGAAGCTGTCCGGCCCGGCGAGAGCGGGTGGCGTGGGTCTGGTGGCGGCCTGCGACATCGCGGTGGCGGCGAAGACGGC